>CAYRPT010000280.1:0-5875 GCA_964425895.1 uncultured Solibacteraceae bacterium
TCGGTGGAGGCATCCACGCGGAAACGCCGGCGCACCGGACGTATCTCCAAGCCCTTGCTCAGCTCAATGTAAACGGTCCCCAGCGGAAGCTCCACCGCCGTCTCACCCGGGATGTAGGTGCAGCGGTGCATTCCGCGGTTCTGGTATTCAGGCGCGTAGTCCTCGAACCAGGCTGTATTGGGCTGACGATGACGGTTCACCGGTGTGAGGTACTCGCCCGCTTCACCGTGAATGTGGAGCTTCACGGGCACCAGTCTCCCGGAGCTTTTCTCAATCACCCGAATCGTGACGCGCCGCGACGAGGAGGCGACCGGCGCCAGTGGGCCGCCCTCACCCCGTTCCAATTGTGATACGGGAACGGTGGCTCCCCCGGAGAGGTGAAATATCGCTTCCGGATGGGCCGTGTACTCCACTAGCACTTCGCGTTCTGAAACTTCCGGGACCCGGTTGTTGTAGCTCGATTCCCAGTTCTCGTTCGGATAGATCGTCCGAGGTTGGGCCGAGATCACCCGCCCCATGTCGAGCCGAATCTGCTCCCAATTACCCTCAGCGTCGAGAGCGAAATCAAACTTCGCGTCGCTCCCCAGCTTGAGAATCGCTTTTCGCCGCGCGAGCCAGCGCAGGGGATGATCCTTGATCGCACCGGCTGAGATAGCGGACACCACTAGATCGTCCGTTCTCGGGTCAAAGCCGATGCGGGCGATCTCCTTTTCCGGATGAGGATTCTCCCAAGCCCAGATCCAATTCACCCATCGGCCCTGATCATTCGCCGTGACCCGCGTCTCGCCTACTCCCCAGTCGGCATAGGTCGACGGGATGGCGTCCGGTTGCTCATGGACGGGACGGAGCGGATGCGGACTACCGTGGGGTACCGCCTGGAAGCAGTTTTCGCCCCAGGGGCGTTGAAAGGTTCCGACGTGATGGCGGCGGCGCACCACCGCCCGTTCGATGGTCCCGTCGGCATACTCGAACACATAGTCGGCAACATGCTGTCCCAAGTGGCCAATACCACGGCTGTGCTCGATCAGGCCGTCCTTGTTCCAGTTGAGCGGCGATCCATCGGTGGTGTGAAGGAAGACAAGCCACCGGGCCTTGCGATCGCCAACGTCCTCGGTGTGGACTGATTCGGCCACCAACACGGGCCGGCCAATCGAGAACGGGATACCCCAGTAGACCTGTGATCCTCGCGGTGCGTCGCGAACCGCCGCCTGCATACCTTGGGAGAGGTCGGCCTGAGCGAGATCCTGAAAATCGATGTTGCCTTTAAGAGCAACCGGCGTGAACTGAGGGGAGAACGGCCCCTGAGAGAGGCCGGCCTGACCGGCAGCGTCTCCCATAGCCGTCATCAGCGGAACCGCGGAGCCAAGAAAACCTCGGCGTGAGAAACTCATGCGTACCTCCCCATGGAGCGTTTTTGTGCGCCCATTCTAGCAGACGCGATTCCGTCAAAGCCCCCGCATCATCGACTCCGTTTATGAAGGATGGAGGATCAGCCGTGAGGCTGCCCGCAGGCCTTCTTTTGCGCCGTGGCCGCATGCTCTCCGGCCGTCGGCCGCGAGTACTATGGCATGGCCCGCCCTGCTCCGGCACATGTAGGGACAACCTGACGTCCGAACAGCGGCATCGGCGGGTGAGCGGGTCGACAGGGACACCCGTTAACGCAGCGCTGGGATATACTCAGACCGACCAGAAGATCCTCGGGAATTATCAGGAGTAGACAAAACATCATGGGAGACAAGACATGACATCGGGTTTCAACCGCCGCCGGTTCGTGGGCTCCGCCGCCGGCGCCTTCACCATCGTTCCGCGGCACGTGCTCGGCGGGGCCGGCTACTTCGCGCCGAGCGACAAAATTACGTTCGCGCATATCGGCATGGGAACCCAGGGATTCGCGGAGCTGGGCGGGCTGCTGGCGAATCCGGCCATCCAGATCGTCGCTGTGTGCGACCCCAACAGCGACACCAACGACTATGTGGAATGGAGTAAAGGTTCTATCCGGCGGCGCATCCAACAAGTACTCGGGGACCCGGGCTGGCGGGCTGGCGACTCCGGCTGTCCCGGCGGCCGCGAAGTTGGACGGGAGGTTGTCGACACCTACTACGCGAAGCAGCGGGGTGCGGAGAAGTACCGAGCCTGCGCCTCGTATGCCGACTTCCGGGAACTACTCGAGAAAGAGAGAGACGTGGATGCGGTGAAGATTATGACGCCGGATCACCTGCACGCCACCATCTCCATCGCCGCGATGCGCAAAGGGAAACACGTTCTGGTGCACAAGCCCCTGGCGAACCGGATGCATGAAGCGCGGCTCGTGATCGAGACGGCCCGCCGGACGGGCGTGGCCACGCACTTCCTGCCCTACGGCGCCGGGGAGGGCAACCGGCGCATCACGGAGCGCGTGAAAGAGGGGGTCATCGGTACCCTGCGCGAGATACACAACTGGTCGAACCGCCCTGTCTGGCCGCAGTACACCGAGATCCCCGCCGCGAGGCCGCCGGTCCCGAAGGGCTTCCACTGGGATCTCTGGCTGGGTCCCGCGCTCGACCGACCCTACCATCCGCACTACACGCACGCGGTATTCCGCGGGTGGTACGAGTTTGGGGGCGGGTCAATGGCAGACATGGGCATTTACAGCCTCTGGCCGGTGTTCACGACCCTGAACCTCGGCGCACCGGTCAGCGCCGAGGCCTACGCGACCCACACCTGCGCCATCGTCGAGCAGGTCAGCCGGCCGGTGAAGAACGACTTCTCATATCCCGCCGCTTGCTCCTTCCACTTCTGCTTCGCCGCCCGGGCGGACATGCCGGCTCTGGACCTCTTCTGGTATGACGGCGGAATGAAGCCGCGAACGCCAGCGGAGCTCGAAGCCGCCGGAATCGAGTTGCCCCGCGAGGGCATCCTGTTCGTCGGAGACCGGGGAAAGATCTTCGGCGGCTTCCACGGGCAGAACCCGCAGCTATTCGCGGACGGCCGGCAGGAGCCTCTGTTTCCGGAAGAAGCGGCGGAATCGGGCCGGCAGCCGGCGCCCGGAGGCCGCGATGAGCGAATGGCCTTGTGGCTGCGCGCCTTCCAGGGAGGCGAAACCTCACCCGGTAGCTTCCTGAACGCCGGCGGCATTTCCGATGCGGTCAACCTCGGCACCGTCGCCTTGCGGGCGGGGAAGAGAGTGCTGTTCGACAGCGAGAACATGAAGATCACGAACGCCCCCGACGCAAACCAATACTTGTATCGGGAGTACCGGAGCGGATGGGAGTTGTAGCGCATAGCGCATCCACCGGGAGATTCACTATGTTGATTCAATCGAGAAGACGGTTTCTGCGGGACAGCGCGCTCGGCGCGGCCGGTGGTCTGGCGGCGGCCTGGCTGAAAGCGGACCCGCTCGGGCTGCCCGTGGGCTTTCAGGTTTTCCCCATCCGCAAGCAAATTGCCGAGGACTTCCCCGGCACGCTGCGTGAGATGGCCGGTATGGGCTACGGGACGGTTGAGATGTGTTCACCGCCAGGCTACGAGAAGTCCGGCTTCGGCGCCCTCATGCCCATGAAGGCGGCCGAGATGCGCCGGATCATCGCCGACGCGGGCCTGAGCTGCGAGAGCTGCCACTACGGATTCCGCGAGCTTCGCGAGCACCTCGACGCGAGGATCGCCTATGCCGGCGAGTTGGGCTTGCGGCAGATGATTGTGGCGAGCCTCGGCCTCCGAAAAGAAGCCACGATGGACGACTGGAGCCGGGCGGCGGACGAAATGAACCGTTTCGGGGAAGCGACGCGGGCGGCGGGACTCCAGCTCGGCTTCCACAACCACCACGGCGAGTTTCAGAAGATCGGCGACGTTCTGATCTACGACGAATTGCTGCGCCGGTTCGATCCGACGCTGGTCAAGATGCAGTTTCAGGTCGCCGTCATCAACATCGGCTTTGACGCCGCCGATTACATGGTGCGGCATCCGGGGCGGTTTATCTCGCTGCACCTGGCGGACTGGTCGGAAAGCAGAAAGGAATCCGTGCCGGTGGGTCAGGGCATGATCGACTGGAAGGAGCTGTTCACCGCAGCCCGGACGGGCGGGGTGAAGAACTACTACGTCGAGATGGCCATGGAGGCAATGAGGGCAAGCTGCCCGTTTCTGCGCCGGCTGACCGTTTAGGCCGGCGGTTGCGGCGCCGTGCCGGGCATCCTTAGCCGGGCAGGTCCACTCCGAACTCGGCCGCCAGACGGGTGAGCTCCGACCAGGTGCCGGCGTCGATCGGGATTCCGTGCTCGAGGCGCTCCGCCTCAACGCGCCACTCCGGCTCGCCGGCCACCAACACTTCGTCGAAGCCCCGCGCCGGGGGGGTCTCTTTGACCTCCGCGACCAAGGACTCCATGCGGTGCTGCAACTCATCGAGCGGGAGAAATCGCCCGGCGTCAATCGCAAGGAACATCTGGCTGGTGTCCATCTTTTTGTCGAAAAGGTAAGTGCCCCCCACGGCCGTAGCCAGCGCCCCGCCGCTCAAAACGGCGCAAAGAATCTCGCACATCAGGCCGAGACCGCTGCCTTTGTAACCGCCGAGCGGCATCAGCAGTTTCGCCTGGTTCGGATCGGTGGTGGGGACCCCCTCGGCGTCCATCGCCCAGCCCGGCGGGATGGAAGTTTCCTTGTTCGCCAGGGCGCGGAAAATCTTGTTTTTCGCCACGGTTGTCGTAGCCATGTCGAGAAGCCACCCCCCGCGGCCGGTGGTGGGCAGCGAGACGCAGATGGGATTCGTGCCCACCCGGCCTTCGCGGCCCTGCCAGGGGGGCACCGAGGGCGATGCGTTGCACGTGACCAGGCCGATCATGCCCTGGCGGCTGATCCGCAGTCCCCAGTAGGCTGCGGCGCCGAAGTGGTTCGAATGTCGCGCCACCACCATCCCCAGACCGTGCCCTTGGGCCAGGCGCACCGCATGTTCGCAGCAGACGGCGGACACCCACTGGCCGGGTGCCTGCTCGCCGTCATACACCAGGCAGCCGGCGGACTCGGCCACCACCCGCCCGTCGGTATCCAGGCGGATGTTGCCTCTGCGGATGTGCTCGATGTAGTAGGGCAGGAGGTGCACGCCGTGGGAGTCGACGCCACGGAGGTTGGCGGCCACCAGCGAATCCGCAACGAGCTCCGCCTTGGGTTCGGGACAGCCTGCGGACCGAAGAATGCCCGCCGCCAGCCGCCTGAGGGCGGGGGATTGAATCCGAGTAGTGGTGGTCATGGATCAAGGTATTGCTTGACGTCCGGCGAGAGGACCTTACGGACCTCAGGATCGTCCAGGTCGGCGGCGGTAATGACCCGAGCCGGGAGGTCGCGGCGCCGCGGCGGCTCGACGCCGTTGAGCTTGTCGACGATGCTTTTCACTGCCTCGAAGCCCATCAGGAAAGGATCCTGGATGACGGTCGCCTGCATGACGCCGTTCTTCAGGTCCTCAATCATGGCATCGCTGCAATCGAATCCCACGAACTTCACCTTGCCGGCCAGGTTGCGGCTCTTGAGCGCCAGCGAGATGCCGGCGGCGCTCGGCTCGGTGGACGCGAAAATGCCCGCGAGATCCGGGTGCGCGGTGAGGATGTTCTCCGCGGCCTCGAGCGACTTCGCGCGGCTCGACATGCCGTACTGGCGCGCGACGATCCGGATGTCAGGAAACTCTTGGCCGATCACCTCCTCGAAGCCCTGCTCGCGGTCCATCGTGGACTGACTGCCCGTGGCGTGCAGCACCATCGCCACATCCCCCTTCCCTCCGACCAGACCGCCCAGCGCCCGCGCGCCCATACGGCCCGCCTCGACGTTGTCGGTGGCGATGTAACTCATGTATTGCTCGGTGTCGAGCCCCGAATCGAAGATCGTTACCGGGATGCCGAGTTTGACGGCGCGCTCC
>CAYRPT010000281.1:0-5874 GCA_964425895.1 uncultured Solibacteraceae bacterium
AACGAATCCATATCGGGGAACAGTCCGGCGACGATTTGAATGACACTGAAGCCTTTGCGCACGCGGTCGGCGGTCAGCCGCCGGAACTCGGCCGGCCACCGGAGACGCTGGGTGAGGCCCAGCCACCAAGTGTCGCCAAGCCAGAAAAACGGTGTGCCATCGGCGTGCTCAAGGTACCGCTTGCCGGCGGACACACGCAACGGACCATGGCGGTAGAGCGCATGGGAACCGGAGTAGGGCGTGACCTCGAAGCTCCCCGAGCGTTCATGGAGATCCGTGTTTCCCCTGTCGGTGGCCACCGTGCGGTAGGAGTATCGTCCCGGAAGCGGAGGCGCGAAGCGGACGCGCCAGGTTTGCTCGCCGGCCCAGAAGGCGGGCACGCGGTGATTCTTTCCGTCGGGGCCCGTTATCACAACGTCGAGCTCAACATCGTGAAACGGGTCGGCGTACGCCTTCCCCGAGGTGAAGGACCACTCGCTCATCATGCGCTGGGTCCCGAAGCGCGTTTGCGACCGGGCGGCGCCGCGGGAGAAAGCGGCTCCCGCCGTCATCGTGATTGCCTGGCGGCGCGTCAACATGTTTCTGCCTCCTGACTCAGTTTGTCCAGCCGTTCCCGCACGGAGCTAACGCCGCATGGCCGCGGGCCGCACGCCGCCCGGCGGGGGATAGTTCTTCGACGCGTCGTCCACCACCAGCACCCAGTCGCTTCCGAAGCCTTCCGAGGGCGGCACGAATTCGCGCGTTCCCGTGTTGTCGACGGTATCGAGGGCCAGATGTGTCCCGGTGCGCGGGTTGTACCACCAGGTCTTCACCCGCTCCCCCGAGATCCGGCCGAGGTTCAGGGAGAACCGCCGTCCCTGGCCGCTGTAGACGAACAGGTAGTCCGCGCCGCGCGTGGCGGCGATGCGATCCGCGCCCGTCAGCGGGTCGGCCACGAGGCTCGCGTCGGGCACACGCTCGAGGTAGGGGCGCGACTCGATGAGCGCCCGGACATGCTGCATCTGCGCGGCGCCCGGACGATGGATCGCCTCATACCAGTGGAGCAGCGGACCGTTGATGGGGCGGCGTCCGGGAGCGTACATCTGCCAGACCGAGTGGTTCCCGTAGGTGTGTCCGCAACCGCCGGAGAAGACGGCCCAGTAGGCGCGCTGCCGCACGTGCGCGTCGAAGGAGTAGCCGTAGTCGCGGGCGCGAAAAGCCAGGGGATGATCCTCATAGAGGGGTTCGCCGTCCATCACCGGCTTCACCGGCGTGCGTTCGTAGTCGCGCTGGATGCGCAGCCACGATTCGGTCTTCTCGGCCAGCCCGTGCCCGGTCTGGTGCATGTTGAAGTCGAGCCAGGCGTCGTTGTGGAACCAGGTGGAGGAGGTCTCGCCGCCGCGAGGATGGAAAGTCATCAGAAGGGCGTCGTAGTCCTCCCGGCCGGCGACGCCGACGGCGATACCCCGGGCGAGCGCCCGCCACGTTTCCTCCCACCCGGTGGCCGTACGGTCTCCGCCAAGAACCCAGATGATGCTTTTCCTGGCGTAACGGCGGCCCAGGAACTCGCCGTAAGTTTGGGCATTTTGGGGGTTCAGCACGACCTCATCCTGCTTGCCCTGGTTGGTGGTCCAGCGGCCCCAGCTCGGCAGAAAAGCGACATAGAGACCGAGGCGGTTGGCTTCCTCGACGATGTAGTCGACGTGGTCCCAATAGTCGTACTGCTCGGGGTTGTTCGGGTTGTTGCCCTTGGTGGTAGCGGGCCGGGCCGGGTCCTTGCCGATCAGCGGCAGATCCCCGTAAGCGTTGGGGTCGGTGAGGCCGTCGAGTTCGGCGAGGGCCACGGCCTGAATGGCGGTGTAGTTCTGCCGCGCCCGCAGGCCGAGGTACTCGGACGCCTGTTTGCGGTCGAGCCGGTGGAAAAGCTCCCAGGCGGTATCGGCCAGGTAGAAGAACGGGCGTCCGTCCTCTTGCACCAGGAAGCGATGGTTGTCGCTGACCTTCAGGCGCGGCAGCGGCTGCGCGCTCAGGGACAGGGCGGCCAACCAGCACCCGACGCCGGCCAAGGCAAGAAGAGGTCGATGGGGATTCATATTCTTGGGCATGGATCTGGTTTCTGAATCCCGCCGTCACCGGCAGGGAAATTTCAAGCCGATCCTACGATGCCCGCCGCGCCGCGGTCTATAAGAATCGCGGAGGGTTTTCTGAGAAAGCTCGCGGGCAGAAAGGCGCCCGCATCCCTGGAGGAGCGCCGTTTATCCCGTTCCCCGCGCCGCCGGCCACAAGTGCTTCGCCGGCAAATGGCTCCGGGGGCCTGGGGGTGTATACTGTGCCTTACCCTCGACAGGTCTGGGGACGCGGTCCGCCGGCGGCGGGCCGGCTGGAGGGAACAGGAGAGGAAACACGGCATGGAGCAACGAAACCTGATTCTCGTAACCGGCGCGACCGGCGCGCAGGGAGGAGCGGTGGCGCGTCATCTGCTGGCGTCGGGCCGGTACGCGGTGAGGTGTTTGACGCGAAACCCCGCCTCGGAAAAGGCGGGCGCGCTCGCGCGGGCGGGTGCGGAGATTGCGGTGGGCGACCTCGGCGACCGCGCGGCGCTCGAAGCAGCTATGGCGAACTGCGACGGCGTCTTCGGGGTCACCAACTACTGGGAGCACTTCGATAAAGAACGGGAACACGGCCGGAACCTCGTGGACGCGGCCGGCGCCGCGGGGGCCCGGCACATCGTGTTGAGCACGCTGCCACCGGCGGCCCGGATCAGCGGGGGCGAGCTTCCCGTGCCGCATTTTGACATCAAGGCGGAAATCGAGGATTACGCGCGCGACGCCGGCCTGCCGGCCACGTTCGTCCATGTCGCGTTCTATTTCGAGAATTTCATTCACTATTTTCCGCCGCAGAAACAGGGAAATGGATCCTACATATTTGGTTTCCCGCAGGGGGAAACTCCGCTCGCCGGCGTGGCGGTAGAGGATGTGGGCGGCGTGGTGGCGGCGGTTTTCGGCCGCGGGAAGGAATTGCTCGGACAAACGGTCGGGATCGTGGGCGAGGACCTGCCGCCGGCCGACTACGCGGCCATCATGTCACGCGAGCTGGGCAAGACGGTGCTCTACGCGCACGTGCCCCATGCCATGTTCGCGCAGCTTGGCTTCCCGGGAGCGGATGACCTGGCGAACATGTTCGAGTTCAACCGCCTCTATATCCCGAGCCGGCGGAACGAATTGGAGCTTAGCCGCTCTCTCTATCCCGGCCTGCAGAGCTTCGAAAGCTGGGTGAAGGCCAACCGAGAGGCGCTGTTGAAGATCATGGCATGACAAGGGGCCGGCTCCCTTCGACCGGCGGTACGCCCTCCGGCGGGGCGTAAGAGCGGCCTGCCCCACGAGCGTGTGTCTTGTGGTACAACGATACGCGGCATGACCACGATCGAGCGATGCAGAGTGAGCCGCCGGCGCTGGCTGCGGCTGGCGGCGGGCGTAGCCGCCGGAGCGCCGATGGTGCGCGCACAACGAGGGCCGGGCCGCCCAAACCTCATCTTTCTGCTGGGCGACGATCATCGCTGGGATGCCCTCGGGTGCATGGGCAACCGGATCATCCAGACGCCCAACATCGATGCGATGAGCCGGGAAGGCGTCACCTTCACCAACAATTTCGTCACGACCTCCATCTGCATGACGTCGCGAGCGTCGTTGTTCACCGGTCTGTACGCGCGGTCGCACGGGATCAACGACTTCACGACACCTTTCACCGGCGAGCAGTACGCCTCCATCTACCCCGTGGCGCTGCGGACGGCGGGCTACCGGACCGGCTTCATCGGCAAGTGGGGCGTCGGCGACCAGATGCCCCGGGAGCGGTTCGACTACTTCGCAGGCTTTCCCGGACAAGGCCACTATTTCCCCGAGCAGGGCAATAAGAACGTTCACCTGACGGAGGTGATGGGCGCCCAGTCGCTCGAGTTCCTACGCGGGTGCACGCCGGCGCAGCCGTTCTGCCTTTCGGTGAGCTTCAAGGCGCCCCACGTTCAGGATGACGATCCGTTGCAGTTCCTCCACTCCCGAAAGACGGCGGATCTATACCGCGATGTCGAGATCCCGGTCCCGAAAACCGCCGCCGCGGAGTACATCCGGCGGCTGCCCCCCGAAGTACAGCGATCCGAGTGCCGGCGCCGGTGGGCCGTGCGGTTCGCCACGCCGGAGCTGTTTCAGGAGTCGGTGAAATCGTACTATCGACTGATAACCGAGATCGACATGGTGGCAGGCCGCATCCGGGAAGAGCTCCGGCGGATGAAAGTGGAGGACGACACGGTGGTCGTATACACCGGTGACAACGGCTTCTACCTGGGCGAGCACGGTCTGGCCGGGAAGTGGCTGATGCATGAGGAGTCGATCCGGACGCCGCTGGTGGTGTTCGATCCGAGGCTGCCCGCGGATGTTCGAGGCGGGCGCCGCGCGGAAATGACGCTCAACATCGATGTGGCGCCGACCCTGCTCGGGCTGGCGGGGGTGGCGGCGCCCCCCATGCACGGGCGCGACCTGGGGCCCTTGATCCGGGGCGAGAAGCCGCGGTGGCGTTCCGAGTGGTTCTACGAGCACCTGTTTCAGCACAACTGGATTCCGCGGACCGAGGGTCTGCGGACTGAAACCCGCAAGTACTTCCGGTACCTCGACGCCGCGCCGCCGGCCGAGGAAATGTACGATCTCTCCGCCGACCCGATCGAGGAACGAAACCTGGCGCGCGAAGACGGCCATCGCGCACAGTGCGGCGAAATGGCCGCCCGCTGCGATCAGTGGATTCGGGCGCTTTCCGAATGGACGCCCAACCGGTCTTGGCGCGAACCGTCGTAGGGTTTCGAGCGGCCGCGCGTCCAGGCCACCCATCCGGGGAATCGTCTCCTTTCCTCCGTGCGGTACAATTGCGCCTTATGAGACGGGCACGTATTCCGCTGATTCTGTTTTGCTGTGCTTTGTTCGGGCAGGAGGCCGGATACCAGGCGCTGTTCAACGGCCGCAACCTGGACGGGTGGGACGGCGACCCTCGTTTGTGGAAGGCCGGCGGCGGCGTTCTGAGCGGCTCCACCGAGGGTGTGGAATTGGAGAGGAACACCTTCCTGATCTATCAGAAGGCCCAGTTCGACGACTTTCACCTAAAGCTTGAAGTCAAGCTACGCAACCATAACAGTGGCGTGCAGTTTCGCAGCGAGGCCCTCGACGGCTGGGTGGTGCGCGGGCTGCAAGCGGATATGGCCGAGGGAAACTGGTGGGGATCCATCTACGATGAGAAGGGGACGCGCGGTGTCATCGTGAACGGCTGGACGGGGAAAGCAGAGAAGGTTGTTCGGCCGGGCGAGTGGAACGACGTGGAAGTATACGCCAAGGGCGGCTTGATACAGGTTCGGGTGAACGGGATGCTCACGGCCGAACTCGCCGGAGAGACCCGAAAGAAGGGCGTGGTCGCGCTGCAATTGCATCGGGGGCCGGCGATGGAGGTGTACTTCCGGAACATCCGCCTGAAGGAGCTCGAGTAGCCGCCGGCGGGGCGCCGGAACACCGGGCGGCGGCCATGAAGACACCAAGACGGATCGGATTGCTCGGCGGCACGTTCGACCCGGTGCACGAGGTGCACCTGGAGGTGGCGCGCCAGGCGGCGGACCAGTTCGGGCTGGACGAAGTGCTGTTCGTACCCGCGGCCCATCCGCCCCACAAAGCCGGCGCGACCATGGCGCCCTACGAGCACCGCTATCGCATGGTGGAGTTGGCGTGTCAGGGACAGCCCCGGCTGACGGCTTCCCGTCTGGAAGCCGGGGAGGGCAAGAGCTATTCCATCGAGACCATTCTGCGCCTCCGAGGGAGGCTGGGGCCGGGCGACGAGGTCTTCTTTCTGATCGGCGCCGACGCCTTC
>CAYRPT010000282.1:0-5860 GCA_964425895.1 uncultured Solibacteraceae bacterium
AGGTGTTCCAGCGACCAGAGCACTTGCCGGTAGCGTAGAGCCAGGCTTTCGAGGATTGTTCGCACCGTCTCGCCGGCGTCGGCCGGCGTCCCGAAGGACAACCGCCGGCAGTACTCGGTGATCCGCTCGGGCATGTGGCCCGGCTCGGGGAAGGCATCCGGGTTGATCACCGCGCGGAAAGGCCGGGCCGCCGCCGCCATCCGGGCCAGTTCGTCATAGCCGTACTCGCGGCCCTCGAGCGCCCAGGCCCGGCGGCACTCCTGGATCAGCCACATTCCGGCGATGTTCTTCAGCAGGCGGATGCGACCGGCGGCGCCGACCTCGTTGGTCAAGGTCGCGGCGAGCGCCTCGTCGTTGATCACGGGCTCGCCGGTCTCCAATCCCATCAAACTCCACGTGCCGGAACTGATGTAGCACCAGGTGTCAGACTGCGCCGGAACCGCGGCCACCGCCGACGCCGTATCGTGGCACGCGGAAGCAAAGACCGGCGTCGCCGGATCCAGGCCCGTGGCGTCGGCGACCTCGGGAAGAATCGGGCCGAGACAGGTGCCTGGCGGTACGATCGCCGGCAGAATCTCCACGGGCAGTCCCAGCCGGTCGAACAACTCGGTAGCCCAGCGTTTGTCCCGCGGATTGTAGAACTGCGATGTGGAGGCGATGGTCAGTTCGGCGCGCGGCACGCCGGAGAGCCAGTAGTTGAAGATGTCCGGCATGAAGAGCAACGTCCGCGCCACGTCCAGGGCCGGAGCGCCGGCCAGCTTGGCCGCGTAGAGCTGTGGCAGGGAATTGAGATCCATGAATTGCAGCCCGGTGTGGGCAAAGATCTCGCGCCTCGGGACCGCTTCGCACAAGCGGTCCGTCATGCCGGTGTTCCGGCTGTCGCGGTAGTGGCGGGGATTGTCCACCAGCGCTCCGTCGGCGCCTAAGAGTCCGAAATCCACGCCCCAGGTGTCGAGCCCGATTCCATCGAGCATCAGCTTCCGCCCGCGTCCGGCGACTCCCAGCCCGGCGAGGATCTCGTGCCACAGCCGGAAGGTATCCCAGTAAAGGCCCTGGGGGATTCGTACCGGCTCGTTGGGAAACCTGTGCAGCTCCTCAAGCCGGAGCTTCCCCTCATCGATGGATCCGAGCATTGCGCGCCCGCCCGACGCGCCCAAGTCCAATGCCACGTAGTGCCGCATAAGGCCGTCAGCATATCATTCCCCCGGGCTGGCCGGCGTGT
Organism: uncultured Solibacteraceae bacterium; assembly: GCA_964425895.1. Lineage (GTDB taxonomy): Bacteria > Acidobacteriota > Terriglobia > Bryobacterales > Bryobacteraceae > CAYRPT01. Next base: position 1,223 of record CAYRPT010000282.1, read on the forward strand.
GGCCTCTGCGCCGGAGGCGCCGAGGCGCGTGGTTAGCGCTCTCCAGGGAACATGTGTGAACGTTCCCTTCTATCAATGACGTGCGGCCTCTGCGCCGGAGGCGCGCCGCCGCGCGGTTAGCGCTCGGAACCCCACCGCCGCGAACATTCAAGGCTGTCCCGCGCGCCGGGAATTAACATCGTTACTCGCGGTCCGGTGCGTATCCTTAGATATCGTGGGGGGAGTCGTCTATCGTTTGTTCCTGGTGCTGGGGTTTTCTCTGCCCCTGCTCTCGGCGCCGGCTCCCGAGCCGCCGAACACGTACGTTGGCAGTGCGGTGTGTCAGGCCTGCCATCCGGATGTGTGGCAGACGTTCCACCGGAATGCGCATTTCCGCTCGCAGGCGGCTGGCGATCAGCCGCCCGAGCGCACCGGCTGTGAGGGCTGCCACGGCCCGGGCCGGTCCCATGTGCGGGGCAAAGGGGACAAGACGAAGATCCGCGTTTTCCCGGCGCTTGGCCAAGCGGCCGTGTTGGCCGCGTGTCTTGAGTGTCACGAGGACGACTTCCCTCGCTCTCAGATCCGGCGCTCGTCGCACACACTGGCCGATGTGGTCTGCACGGATTGCCATTCGATTCACGGCTCCCCCGAACCGAAGTACTTGCTCGCCAGGGAGCAGCGCGACCTTTGCTATGGGTGCCATCCCGCGGTCCGGTCCCACTTCTCGATGCCCTTCAAGCACCGGGTGAACGAAGGCAGCATCCAGTGCACCGACTGTCACAATCCCCATGGGGCGGCGGCGCCACCGTGGCGGATGGGACTTCGCCCGCGGATGGTTGATACCGCGCTCGGCGGCGAGGAACCCTGCCTCCGTTGCCACACCGAGCACCGCGGACCGTTTGCCTATGAGCATCCGCCCGTGCGGGTCGATGGTTGCGAGACCTGCCACCACCCGCATGGCTCGGTGAACGCCCGCTTGTTGCGGCGTCCCGCGGTGTTTCCGCTGTGCCTCGAGTGCCACAACGGGGCCGGCAGCTTCGGACGGCAGGGCGATGGCATCCCCCTCCCGTCCGTCAGTCACGACATGACCGATCCGCGCTATCGCAACTGCACCACTTGTCACGTGCGCATCCATGGATCCAACAGCAGCCGGCTGTTCTTGCGGTGATCATGAGAGTCCCACGGCACGTCACGAGATTCGGCCTCACCGCGCTGCTGGCTGCTGTCGGCTTCGCCCAGCAAACGGTTGGCCCGTCGCCGGAGATCACCGGCGGTCCGAAGGGCGACAAGGCGGGTCCGTACAGCATCACCAATTCGTGGGAAGCCGGCTATCGCTATCACACCGTGGGCGGCAACGAGGGTAAGTACCGCAGCGACGTCAACTTCGGCAACGGCGTCCGGCTGCTCGCGAGCCAGCTCACGGTGCACTCCCAAGACGGCAAGGCGCGCTTGTTCGACGAACTGGTTGTCAATACCCAGGGGCTCGGAGATGACCCGTACCAGTTCGCGAACCTGCGGCTGCGCAAGAACAGGGGGTATGAATACAACCTGCTGTGGCGCTCGAACGCCTACTTCAACCCGGCCCTGACGATCGCGAACGGGCAGCACCAACTCGACACCGTCAACCGGTGGCAGGATCACGAGCTCGTCCTTCGGCCGGAATCTATGTTCAAAGGCCTGTTAGGCTATAGCCGGAACAGCCGCGAAGGCGCCGGGTTGTCGACGGTCAACTTCTTTGGGGCGTTGGGCGACGAGTTTCCTCTCTTCAGCGATCTGCGCTGGAAGCGCAACGAGTATCGGCTGGGAGGCGAAATCGACCGGCGGAGGTTCCGCCTGCGGGTCACTCGCGTATGGGAGAACTTCAAGGACGACCCCCGGCAGGGCGCTGGCGAACCTCTGGCAGGATATGATCGGGACGACCTCGCGACGCTCGAAGGCTTCCGCCGCGATGGTCCCTACCACGGCAACTCCACAGGATGGCGGGGTTTCCTGTTCGCCGAGACGGGGCGCTGGCTGTCGGTTTCCGTCCGCGGAACCTACACCGGCTCCGAGCGCGATTTCGTGGTGGACGAGTCGGCTGCCGGAATCAATCCGTTCGGCGGGTCTTTTGACCGGCAGATCGTGACCTTTGGAACCGGGAGACGCCCGGTGGTGACGGGAAGCGGCACCATCAGCCTGTTCCCCTCCGAGCGGCTGGTGATCGCCAACCACACGGCCTTTCACCAGCTCCGCACCGAGGGCGATTCGCTATACCGCGAGTTCAACAACCGCAACTTCGATTTCTCCGAGCTCGCGTTCCAGTCCCTGGGGATCCGCACCGTGGTCAACACCTCGGACATTAGCTACCGCTGGCGGCCCTGGCTGGGGTTGTACGGCGGCTATCACTATTCCACGCGGCGGGTTCGCTCCCGGGAGCTCCTGTCGGGCGATGGTCTGGACACCGTGGTGGCCGCCGGGCAGACGAACACACTCCACTCCGGGCTCATGGGCGTGCGGCTACAGCCGGTGAAGCTGTTGACCCTCAACCTGGAGGGCGAGATCGGCCGCGCCGGCCGCCCCTTCTTCCCGGTGGGTGAGCGGAACTACCACCTGGTCGGCGGCCGCATCCAGTACAAGACGCCACGCCTGCTGTTGGCGGCCGCCACCCGGATTCACTACAACGCCAACGCGGTGACTCTCTCGGCTCACAGTTCGCGCTCTCGCAGCCACGCCTTCGACTTCTCGTGGGTGCCTTCGGAGCGGTTCGCCGTGGACGCGGGGTACAACAGAATGCGCCTCGAGACCCGCTCCGGCATTGCGTATTTCGCGGCCTTCGAGCTGGTGGAGGGAGATCGCTCCATCTACGCCAGCAATATTTCCGCGGCGCACGCCGGAATCCGCGCTGTGTTGACGAAGCGCCTCAGCATGTATGCCGGCTACCACCGCGTTCAGGACACGGGGGACGGCAGGGAAAGAGCCGCGGTCCCCCCAGGCGGCGCGGACCACGGCTCGGCGTTGGCGCTGTTCCGGGAGGTCCAAACATTTCCGCTCGCGTTCGAGTCGCCGCTCGCGCGCCTCACTCTCCGGATCCGTCCGGGCATAGCCTGGAACGTGGGGTATCAGTACTACCGCTATGCGGAGAGCTTCCTCTCATTTCAGAACTATCGGGCGCACACGGGCTACACGAGCATGGTATGGTCTTTCTAATGAGCGCGCCGTACCCGCGCGGCGGGGCGGAGAGCAGCCGGCGGGTGGCGGGCGGCTCGTTAGAGTATGGACCCGAGATTCGCCCCGTTCAACATAACCACCGCGGTTCTGGCCGGGGTGACCATCTGGGTGCTCATTGCCCGTGTGCGGGGCATGGTGGAGAGCAACTGGCCGCTGTTCTACTACATCGGGGTCATCGCGTACACCATGTTCTTCCCGGATTACCTTGACCCCGCCTGGGTCTACTCCGGTGTGGTGTGCACCCTGTTGCTGCGCTTCGAGTTCATGGGCGGCGTGTTCCTCAAACTGATCCGCTTCCTCGACATCGTGGTGCTTGTTTTCATCGCTTACTCCGCTTTCGCCTCCTTGGTTCTCTGAACCAACGGCCCGGCGAATCATCCACGCTGTTACGAAGGAGCCTGATCCCACGATTTCCTCGGATGCGGCCGCGGGTTCGCCGTGAGATGCTGAAGAACAGAAAGGAAACGGTTTCATCTATGGCGATCCGTGACGAAGACGCCCTCGACTACCACTCCTCATACCCGCCCGGCAAGTTGGCCATTACACCAACCAAGCCGTGCCGCACCCAACGCGACCTCGCCCTCGCGTACAGCCCCGGCGTCGCTGTTCCGTGCCTGGCCATCCACCGGAATCCCGCTGACGTCTACCGCTACACGGCGAAGGGCAACCTGGTGGCCGTCGTTTCGAACGGGACCGCGGTGCTCGGTCTCGGCAATATCGGCGCCGCCGCTGCCAAGCCCGTCATGGAGGGGAAGGGAGTTCTGTTCAAACGGTTCGCCGACATCGACGTCTTTGATATCGAGCTCGCTTCGGAAGAGCCCGCCGAGATCATCCGCGCGTGCCAACTCCTCGAGCCCACCTTCGGCGGCATCAACCTGGAGGACATCAAGGCGCCCGAGTGCTTCGAGATCGAAGAGACGCTCCAGAGGACGATGAAGATCCCCGTGTTTCACGACGATCAGCACGGAACGGCGATCATCTCCGGCGCCGCCCTCCTCAACGCCGCCGAACTGGTCGGCAAGCCTCTGGACCGGTTACGCGTCGTCATCAACGGCGCCGGCGCCAGCGCCATTTCCTGTGCCGCCCACTACATCCGGCTCGGCGTCCGGCCGGAAAACATCCTCATGTGCGATTCCAAGGGTGTGATCTATCGAGGCCGTACCGAGGGGATGAACCGCTACAAAGAGCGCTACGCCGCCGAGACGGGCGCCCGCACCCTGGCCGATGCCCTGAAGGGCGCCGATGTCTTCTTCGGCCTTTCCGTCGCCAACTGCGTGACGCCGGAGATGCTGCGGTCCATGGCCGACAACCCCATCGTGTTCGCCATGGCCAACCCGGACCCGGAGATTCCGTACGACGTCGCCGTCGCCGCCCGCCCGGACGTGATCATGGCCACCGGGCGCTCGGACTTCCCCAACCTGGTCAACAATGTCCTGGGCTTCCCGTTCATTT
>CAYRPT010000283.1:0-3101 GCA_964425895.1 uncultured Solibacteraceae bacterium
CGTCGGCCACGGCCGCGAGCTCCCGCTCGTCCGCGAGGGCTGGGGCCCGCACCACGGAGCGAACGTAGTGGAAGCAATGGTGCCGCGCGATAGCGTACAGCCACGTGGAAAACCGGGATTCGCCGCGAAACCGCGGCAGGCTCTCGAAGGCCCGGAGAAGGACTTCCTGGGCCATATCCGCCGCCTGGTCGCGGCTGCCCGTAGTTCGGAGGCACCACAGCGCGACGCGAGCGTGATACCGCCGGAACAGCTCATCGACGCAGGCGCGGCCGCCCGGAGAGTTCCGGTCCGCGAGGTATTCGGCCACCAACCGCTCATCGCTGAGCGCCTCCTGCATGAGTACTTCAAATTATAGGTGCTGCGCATCCGGGCCGCAGCCGCCTGATGCCGCCACCCGGCGGCCGCGGTCCCGGAGGTTCTGGGCCTTGAGACAGGCTCTGACGGTTGAGTGACCGGAAAGAGACGCGCGGAACAGAAAATTCGAGGCTTCTTTGGAACCCTCCGGCGGACCCCGAAGGAGTACCGCCGTTCCCTGGGAACAACGATGCGCGTCAGCTTCGCTGGAGCATCTCGAGGAGCTTCCGGTCGAGCTTGTGTCCGTAGTACTCCTCGTAGTCGACATCGGCGCGCTCGGAGTCGAGCACTCCGAACGAGCCACGCAGGTTCCACAGCGCCCAGCCGATGTCATGTTCCTTGAGAATCTCCATGACATCGCCCATCCAGGAGAGAAACACCGGGTGGGGGGTCTTGTTGTAGCAGCCGGCCTCGCCGCAGTGGACACCGACGCCCTTCCGGGCCAGCTCACCCCACGGCGCATAGTGGTCGACCATCGATTGCCGGTTCCAAACGCGGCCCTGCTTGTCGGTGAGGGGCCAGGCCGGCGGAACGAAATCGGACCTCCGATCCACCCAGCTTGCGCGATAGTGGCTGATGCCCGCCGGCGTGTACGCATGGACGCTCTGAACAACGCCGTCAGGAATCATCTCTTCAACGATCTTGTTGCCGACATTCAAGCCATCGATCACGATGACGCGATCGGGCGGGTTGGACTCATGGATCTTGTTGGTCGTCCGCCGCATCACGCGGACGTAGTCGTCCCGCGTCATGTAGCCCTCCTTCGGGGTGGGAGCCTCGTTGAGCAGGTTGAAGCTGAGGTCCTTCACGGCCACGCCGCGATAACGCCGGGCGAACACATCCCAGTGGTGGACGAACGCGTCTTCAGCCCGCGCGTCGCTCCACAGCACGAAGGGCTCGCGGTCGGGATTGTTGATGCAATAACCCGGGCCGCGGTGGAAGTTGAGGCTCATGTGCAGGCCGAGCTTGTTCACCGTCTCGACGGCCCGGTCGATCTTCTCCATCATCCGTTCGTCGATCTTGTAGACGTCGTCGGGTGTCAGGGTCTTGGTGCGGCGCCAGTCCGAGTCGATCCACAGCCAGTAGTCCATCGGCAGGCGGGCGAAATCGAAGCCCCAGTCGCGGATGAAGCGGCAATCTTCCTCGGGGATGACCGCGTCACCGCTCCGGCTGAAGGCCTGAAAGAAGTTGAGGAGATTGAAGCCCCGCCACCGCGGGATTGGGTTCCCGGAGGCCTGCTGGGGGTGGGCGCGGCCGAGACCGGCGGTGGCGCCGAGGGCGGTTTTGAGAAACGTGCGTCGCGTGTGAGAAAGGTCCATGGCTGGGCGCGCCGGTCAAATCGGCGGCCACAGTCCAGCATACTGCGTCCGGCCCGCGAGGGGACAAGGAGCTTTGACTATCTCCGGAGATCTCTCCCGACATCCGCCCCGGCGAAGACCTCCCTCGGAGGGCCCCCGCCCGGACTGCGCCGGCCGCCTCCGGGCGGGGAGACCACGGGCGCTCACGGGCGCAGGGTGAAATTGACGGTGACCTGGGTGATCACCTCAACCGGAACGCCATTCAGAAGAGTCGGCTCATACATCCATTTGCTGACCGCCTCCACGGCAGCCTTCGCCAAGTCGGGGTCGACACGGCTGTTCATGACCCGCAGATCCTGGATCCTCCCATCCGTGCCGATGACGGCCGCGAGCAGGACACCGCCCTGGATTCCGGCGCTCTTGGCAATCGGAGGATAGACCGGACGCTCCATCTTGAGGAGCTTGGCGGCCTGCACGTCGCCTCCGACGCGGATCCGCGGATCGGCGCCCGCCGCGGCGGTTTTCTCTCCGGCGCCGGCCGGAACATCGCCGACGACGTCAAGCCGCTCAAAAATTGAGCCGAGGCTCAGGGTGATTCGCTCATGGCGCCCCTCCCCGGGCCGGAGAGCGACACCGGAGCGTGAGTAGCGGGCGAAGCCAGGGGCTGCTACCTCGAGGGTGTACTCTCCGGCAGGCAGGGCCGTAAACTCGAACACGCCCGCCGCGCTGGTTGTGGTCATGTCTCTCGTGCCGGCGGCGGCGTTCGAGACAATCACCGTGGCATTGGGAACGACGCCGCCCGAGGGATCGGTTACGGTCCCGAGGTACATCCCCGAGAGATCAGGCGCCTGCACGAAGGCGAGCGACGTCGCCACCAGCAAGGCGCCGCCCAGGGAAAGCATAATTGTCCGCCGGGCGACCATCCGGCGGTTGGTACAAGGATTCAGCATGGATTGGAACCTCCTTTCCAGGTTCGACGGGCGCGCGAAGGCGAGAACGGCGCCGGGCGCCCGACGGGGACCGTTCAATGTCCGGAGTACGGCCAACAGGTGGCTGGCGTAGTCGGAACTGTCCATCCCGGTGGCGAGCACGCTGTCGTCGCAGGCCAGTTCGCTCTCCTTCCGCAGCCTGGCGCAGGCGAGCCACACCAGCGGGTGGAACCAATAGACCGCCTGGCAAATCTCCGCGGCGATCTGCGCCACCCAGTCGCGGCGGCGGATGTGAGCCAGCTCGTGGGCGAGAACAGCGCGGAGCCGGTCTTCAGGCCAGTGCTCTGCTCCGGCGGGCAACACCACCCGTGGCCGCCGGAGTCCCCAGGCAAGGGGCACGCAGGGCTCTCGAGCCATCAGCAACTCCGCGCGGCCGGAGAGGCAATGGCGGGACCGGACATCGTGCCAGAGCCGGGCCAGCCCGCCGGGCGCCCGCGGGTCGCAGCGGGACACGATGCGG
>CAYRPT010000283.1:3111-5857 GCA_964425895.1 uncultured Solibacteraceae bacterium
GCCACCAACCCAGGAGCAGCCGGCCCGCGAACGCGCCCAGGCCGGCCAGCCATACCAGCGCGAAAACGCCGGCCCAGTCCGCCGAGCTGCCGGGACCCGCGTCCACCACGGTTCCGGACGCCCGCGTCATTGGCCCGGAAAGCATCGTCCCCGGGCTCACCAGCCACAGCGGAGCCGCTTGGCGAACGGCCGACGGACCCACAGCGGGTACGACCATCGCGGCGAACGGCAGCGTGAGCAGCACCGCTATCGCGCTGGCCCAGAGGAGATGACGAAGCGACGCCGAGGCGCCACGCCGTGCGGTGACCGCCCAGGCCGCCAACAGCGGCGCCGAGCCCTTCACGGCGCAATCCAGAACGATCTGCGCCGCCGAGACCAGCTCCCACGAACCTGGCGTCATGGCCGCCTCCTCTTCTTCTCTACGTCGATCAGGCTGGCCAGCCGATCCAACTCTTCCGGCGCCAGCCTGCCGTCTTCGCCGCCCAACAGCGCGGCGACTACCTTGGACACCGACCCCGAGAAGAAGGTTTCCACCACGTCGCTAAGGGCCGACCGGCTAGCTTGCTCCCGGGGCACAACCGGACTGTAGACGTACCGCAGCCCCTGCTCCTCGTGCCGTATATGACCCTTATCCTCCAGAATGCGCAACAACGTCCGGACGGTGGAATCGCTTGGCTTACCCGCCAGCCGCATCCGGACGTCGCCCGCGGTGGCGCGGCCCATACGGTACAGGATGTCCATGATCTGGCGTTCCCGCCGGCTAAGATCTCTCTTGTTCACCATGGCCACCGCCTCATCCGCTAAAATATTAACGCATCTGCTAAAAAGTTAACATCATCGCCCGTATGTGTCAAGAGGTTTCTGCGGGGGCCGCCACGCAACGCCGGGGGACCGGGCTGCGGTTCTCCGTCCAGGTGAAAGACCTACTCCTTTTCCAGACGAGCCAGTTCCCGGTCGTGCCGGCGGCGCAAGAGAAGCTGGCCTGCGATTGCACCCACGAGACAAATCGCCATGTCCTTCTGGGTGTCCCACAAGTCGCCTTGCGTGCCAAGAAAGTCTTCGGCTTCGGTGATTTCGGCGACGATCCACTCAATCAACTCGTAGACCGCGCTAAACGCCAGGCACACCGACGTCACGAGGAAGAAGAGCCACCTCCCCGGCCGCAGGGGCGACGTGCGCAGCAGTATCTCCCGCGCGTAGATCGCCGGCATGAAGCCCTGGGCGAAGTGACCGGCCTTATCGTAGTGGTTGCGGCTCAAGTCAAAGGCGTCGCGAATCCAGTTGAACAGCGGCACCCGGGCATAGGTCCAGTGGCCGCCCACCATGAGGATGACGGCGTGGACGGCGATGAGGAAATACGTGAGATCGGTCAACGGGAACCGGCGGTACGTCGCGGCGAGCAACGGGAGCGCCAGCAGCACCGGGGCCACTTCGAGCAGCCACGTGAAGCGGTCATAGCAGCCGATGTAGGACCACACGAAGACGGCGGCAACCGCGCCGAGCAGGATAGCGTGTAAGCCTTTCATGCAGACACCGCGCTTTCGGGCGCTCAAGGCCTCATGAACAGAAATGTATCAGGGCCGCGGCGCCTGCATGGATTCGACCGCGGCCCCGTTTCGCTCTCCAGAGAATTTTCGTGACTGTTCCCTTTCATCAACGACGTGCGGCCCCTGCGCCGGAGGCGCCGAGGCGCGCGGTTAGCGCCTCAAAACGCAAATCGCAGCCCGAGCTGCACCTGCCTTGGATTGCCGACGATGCTGGTGATCGTCCCCGCGCCCGGGTTGCCGATGGATGCATTCGGCTGGTTGAACTGCGGCGTGTTGAAGAGATTGAAGAACTCCGCCCGGAACTGGAGCTTCCACCGCTCGCTCCAGGAGAAGTCCTTGAACATCGACCAGTCGAAGTTGATTCGGCCCGGGCCGGCGAGGACGTTTCGTCCGGCGTTCCCGAAGGTGAACTGCTGCGGGACGCCCCATGCGGCGCCCTCGGTGTTGAAGGAAGTATCGAACCACCGGCCGGGACCGGGGTTCTCGACTTCACTGGGTTCGCGGAGCGCATTGGGCCGCGACCCGCCCGCATTGGAGACCGACGTCTGAAGGACCGGTGTGAATGGCAAGCCGGTCTGTGACGTCCAGATCAGGTTGGTGTCCCATCCCCCAAGGATCGCGTCCGCGGCGGGGTTGCCAAACTGGTGGCGGCGCCCCTTGCCGAAGGGCAACGCGTAGTTCATGGAGAGGGTGAACCGATGGCGGATGTCGAAGCCGGAGGTGGCGCGGTCACAGCTCCGGCAGCGGCGGTCCTGCGGGATGGGTCCATTGTCGGCGCCGCCGAAGGCGTTCGCCACATTGTCAATCGAGTGGGCCCAGGTATAAGCTCCGACGAAGCCGAGACCGGCGCCGAAGCGCTTTTCGAGAGTCGCCTGGAGCGAGTGATACGCGCTCAGTCCGTCCGAGACGTTGTAGTTGACGCCGACGACCTTGGGAGCAATCGTGGCCAGGGGCCGCCGCGGACCGGGAGCGCCGGAGCCGGGCTCGGGCTGGTTGAAGTCATAGGTCGTATCGAGGCGGCGGCCGAGATTGCCGACGTAGCCGATCTTGGCCACCATGTCTTTCGGCAACTGCTGCTGTACTTGAAGGTTCATCTGCTGGGCGTACCCCGAGCGGAATCGGGGGTCCACCGCGAGCATCGCGCCCTCGGGATTGTTGGAGACGACGTCGGGATCGAGTACGGGAATCGGACGCAGCCC
>CAYRPT010000284.1:0-5837 GCA_964425895.1 uncultured Solibacteraceae bacterium
CGGCGCCAGTCGCTACCCATCGCAACATACTCAAAAGAAATGACATCTCCTCGAAGCGAAATAAAACTCGGTCACCTCAGCCCGGCCGGCCGCCACATGCGGCGCGGCCGGGGGGACGAAGCGGGCGGTATTGATCTCGTGGCCTTTCGTCCTTGCAGCCGGCTATTGTCTCTTGAGGCTGGCGTCGGATAGACTGTGCGGCGGACAGCGCGGGAGGTTCTTATGACACGTGATGAGAACGAGAAGACCCATGACCTGGTTACCGATGCCGACCTCATCGGCAGGATGTGCGCCCTCCAATGGGAGTTGGGGAGATGCCTGGCAGAATACCTGGGCGGCCGGCTACCGGCCCTGGGGGGCGACTGGTGGCGGCAGCGCGTGGCCAAGGAACTGGAAGAGCCGAGATCAGAGCGGGACAGGCGGCCCGATTCCCTGCACGACTTGGACCTCGCCCGATTGACCAAGGTGTTAGATGCGAACTGGTCCGAACTGGTCAAGCAGGACAAAAATCTTCTACGAGGTAGGGCTTGGAACTGTCTACAGGATACCCGCTCGTCGGTACGTAATGTCTGGGCGCATATCCCTGCAGGCGGAGTGGAACGTCTGGAATTCGCACGGGACTGTTACACGATTGGCCTTCTCGGCGCGGCTCTCGGGTCGACGGAGCTAAAGAAAAAGGCTCTGGCGCTTGGGCAGACGGTCGACCAGGTGACGCGGGATGATGCGCCCCCGGCGCTACCGCCCACCACGGATTCAGCGGATCGGCAAAGGCTCAAGCGCAGGGAACTGAAACAAGGTGTGCAAGACGCTGTAAAGGAGCTTGAGGGAGTGTTCACCTGGAGGCATGTCTATGATTGGCTCGAAAGCCACGACATCCACATGAGCGCTCAGAAGCCTGCACAGCTCATCAACAAGGAACTTCGGAGTCTCACGAAGGCAGGGATTGTCGATGAATGCGGCGGAAGGCCGCCCGCGTTCACTCGGCACAAGGTGTCCCCATGAAACTTGGGCGAGTGACTGCCGCGAACGATTGCCGTCGGCGGTTCACCCTTGCCGTGAACAGTCGCCGGAGAGGCGGGCAGGACAGTTTAAGGCGGGCGGTGCACCCGCCCGGCGGCTATCCGCCGATGGCGTACATGGGGCGCGGCGGGGGGACGAAGCGGGCGGTGTTGATCTCGTGGCCCTCCCACTTGGCGCGCACGGTCTCCCGGATGGTCCGTTCGATATCGTCCTCGGATGCGCCGCCCCTCAGGAGGCCCTTGACGTCGGTCTCCTCGAGCGCGAACAGGCAGTAGCGGAGCTTGCCGTCCGCGGTGAGGCGGAGGCGGTTGCACTGATGGCAGAAGGGACTGGAGATGGAGCGGATGAAGCCTACCTGGCCGACGCCGTCGGCGAAGCGGTACTCGGCGGCCGGGGTGCGCGGGTCGCCGTTCGGCGCCGGCTCGAGCGGGCCGATTTCACGGCTCAGAATCTCCACGATCTCGTCGGCCAGCAACACGTTCTCCCGCAGCCAAAGCCCCTGGGCGTCGAGCGGCATGTACTCGATGTAGCGGACCTCCAGCCCCCGCTCGCGGCCGAAGCGGGCCAGCGGAACGATGTCCGGCTCCACCAGGCCCTTCACCGCCACCGCGTTCAGCTTGATGGGCCGGAAGCCCAGTCGCCGGCAAGCCTCGATCCCCTCGAGCACACGATTGAGCTCGTCCCGGCGGGTGATGTGAACAAAGCGCGCGCGGTCGAGCGTGTCGAGGTGGATATTCACGCGGCGCAATCCGGCCTCGTACAGGGCCTCGGCTTGTTCGGCCAGCAGCAGGCCGTTGGTGGTCAGCGACAGGTCGCCGATGCCCGGGATCGCACCGAGCATGCGGACGAGCACGTGGAGATCCTTCCGGACGAGCGGCTCGCCGCCGGTGACCCGCAGCTTGCGCACGCCGAGCCGCACGGCGATCCGCACAAATCTCTCGATCTCCTCGAAGGATAAGATCTCGGATCGCGGGACGAAATCGACGGGGTGCTCCGGCATGCAATAGAAGCAGCGGATGTTACAGCGGTCGGTGACGCCGACACGCAGGCTGTTATGCAGCCGGCCGAAGGTGTCGATCAGTGGGGCCCGGTCCGGCATGGCTGGACTATTTCCCGCTCCGGACGGCCAGCATTCTCTCCAGGGGGACGAGGGCGCGGCGCATGATGTCGGAAGGAAGCTCCACGCGCGGCTCAAGCCGTAGCAGGCTGTCGCGCAGCTTCTCGAGCGTGTTCTTTTTCATGTACGGGCATTCGCTGCAATTGCACTGCTCGTTGGTGACGAAGTGGAATTTCTTGCCGGGCGCCGCGCGCTGAAGCGAGAAGTTGATGCCGCTCTCGGTGACGATGATGAACTCCTCGCCCGGGTGAGCGGCGCACCACTGAATGATGGCCGAAGTGGAACCGATGAAGTCCGCTTGCCGTAAGGCATCCGCCGCGCTCTCGGGGTGGGCGGCGACCACGGCGTTGGGGAACTCGAACCGGGCCGCGGCCACCCGGCGTCCGGAGAACGTGGCATGCACGACGCAGGCGCCCTGCCACACGCGCATGTTCTCCCGGCCGGTGCGGGCTTTCACGTAGTTGCCCAGGTTCCGGTCCGGGACGAAGAGCACGGTCCGGTCGGCCGGAATCGAGTTGACGACATCGACGGCGTTCCGCGACGTGCAGAGAATATCGCTCTCAGCCTTCACTTCGGCCGAGGTGTTGACGTAGCTGACGATCACGTGGTCGGGATAGCGCCGCTTGTACGCCCGGAGCTGTTCGGCGGGGCAGCAATCCACCAGGCTGCACCCGGCCTCGGCGTCGGGCACCACCACCACGCGGTCCGGGTTCAGGATCTTGGCGGTCTCCGCCATGAACCACACGCCGCAGAACGCGATGACGTCGCCTTCAAAGTCGCGGGCCTTGCGCGACAACTCCAGGCTGTCGCCGATCACGTCGGCCAACTCCTGAATCTCCGCCTCCTGATAGTGGTGCGCCAGCAGAATGGCCCTCCGCTGGCGCTTGAGATCCAGGATTTCGTCTTGAATCGAGTATCCTACCGGCATAGCTGGGGGAGCCTCGTATCCGGATAGAGTCCGGATCTAGTCCGATTGTAACAGTAGGAACCACGGGCGAGCCCTCTCCGGAGCAGGTTGGAACCGCCGGGTACACGGAGCGGGCATTCGGCTCACTCACGCTCGCGGCCCGGTGGGAGAGGCGCGGACGGTGGCCGGGTTGAAACCGGAACAACGGCTGCGGCCGGATGGCACGCTTGCCGGGGATCACGGCGAGGAGGCGGCGGAGGCAGGATGGGCCGGGGGGAGATATCCCATCACGCGCATCCAGCTCTCGCAGAGTTGAGGCCAGCTCGAAACGGGATCTCCGGTCGGCCGCAGCCCGTAGCCGTGGCCGCCCTTCAGGAAAACGTGCAGTTCCGCAGGCACACCGTTTTTCTTCAACTCCGCGAGCAGGAGGGCCGCCTGGGCGCCGCGCTCCTTGTCGTCGTGGGTAACGGCCAGGAACATCGGGGGAGATTGAGGCGTGACGCGAACCAGCGGGCTCAGCTCCCACGGACGATCTTCTTCTCCCAGGTAAGCGGCGTAAATCGGGATGAGGAAATCGGGCCGGGCGCTGAGGCCGTCGGCGGCGTCGATCCGCTCGTAGGTCCGGTCCTCGGCGTGGAGGCCGGTCATCACGGTCAAATGCCCGCCCGCCGAAAAGCCCAGCATGCCGATCCGCGACGGATGGACACCCCACTCGGCGGCTCGCTGCCGCACCAGGCGCACCGCCCGCTGGGCATCCTGGAGCGGCGCGCGGTGCGGCTGATCCTTATCGCGCCGCGGCACGCGATACTTCAGCAGGACCGCCGTGACGCCCAGCGAGTTCAGCCACTCGGCGACCTCGACGCCCTCAAGATCCCAGGCGAGTATGTTGTATCCGCCGCCAGGCGCTACAAGAATCGCGGTTCCGTTGGCCCGCTCCACCGGGGGGCGATACACGGTGATTGACGGCGCCGCGACGTCGTGGACGCGGGTGACCCTCCGTTCCCCTTCGGCAGGGCCGACCACGCGCTCCGGACCGATGGCGCCGGCCTCGCCGGGCGCGCCAGCCGGCCACAGCTCGACGCCCGGCGGTCCGGCGGCACTCAGCCCGAACGCTGCGGCAAGGAAGGCAGAGAGAAGCGCGTATCTCCGTGTTGTTCGCATCACGGTGTCATTTTACAGGCCGGGTGCACGGGGCGCTCTCCTCCCCCGCGCCGGTTCCCGAGGTCGTGCGAGCGGGGACAAGTCCCGCGCGACTGTCAGACGGCGACGCGGAAACCGAATTTAAAGGTTTTCAGGGCCTGTTGTCGATTTATGATTTATAATTGCAACAGCCGGGCGCGGGGCGGCGGCCGATTTAGGTTTCTAGGTTTCGGAGGCTACAATGCCGGTGTGGAGCCTGGTGCCATGGTTTGCGTTGGCATTCGCCTTCCCTGCGGAACCGCCCTCACTCACGATCCTGGTTGACAGTCCACCGGGCACACCCCGCCGCACCCTGACGGTCATGCGCGAGGAGTTGGAGGACCTGCTGGGCCTACAGGTAGGCGTGGAGCCCTGGAAACGGGATAATCCGCGGGGGCTGGAGCGGGCCGGCGGGGCTACAATCTGGGTGATTCTTTCCGGACAATGCCAGGTCTGCGGGAATCGCTGCCGGGAGGACTACGGGACGCTGGGGCAGGCGCCGATCGTCAACGGGCGAGTTCAGCCTTACGTGCGGATTCACTGCGACCGGGTGCGCGGCGTGATCCGAGAGAACACGGCGGGCAAAGCGCCGTGTCAAGCCGCCATGCTATTCGGGCGGGCCCTCGGGCGGATCCTGGCCCATGAGATCTATCACATCTACACGGGCACGGAGCACCGTGCGGACGAGACGCTCTTGCGGCCGGCGCTGACCGCGAGGCAACTTACCGGTGACGGCGTGGGCTTCTCCGCGGCTTGCCGGGAGCGGCTGCACTCCCTGCTCTGCAATTGATTCCACCGAGGTTCTTTACGCCCGAAGACGGGAGCCTCCCGCGGCAGGACGTACCGGAGCGGGAGACTCCTGAGGCGGGCGCTCGGCGGCAGGTCTCCCAACGGCTACAATACGAACATGCCGGTGGTCGGCGCGATGCTGGCGCCTCGCCTCCTGATCGCGGTCACTGCCGTTTGCGGCGCCGTTTCCCTCGGGCTGTTCGGATGGTTTGTGGCCTTCGGCCCCCTGGGCCTGATCAGGTTCCGGTTTGATCCGGTAACCCTTCTGGCCTTCGACGCCGCGCTCAGCGGCCTTTTCTTCCTTCAACATAGCGCGATGATTCGCGTCCCTTGCCGCCGCGCCGCCTGGCGCCTGATTCCCGAGCATTATTGCGGCGCCGTTTACACGGTCGCCGCCGGCGTCGTGCTGACGACCGTGGTGCTGCTCTGGCAAGAGTCGCCGGTGCTGCTGTTCGAGGCCGGGGACGGACTCCGTTGGCTGGTGCGTTCTCCGGCCCTTTTGGGCGGCGCCGTATTTCTCTGGACCGCCAGCGCACTCGGCAAGACCGACCTCTTTGGAGTGGGCGCTATCCGCGCCCGGATCAACAACGCATCCGCGAACTCTCCCCGGTTCCTCGTCCGCGGCCCCTACCGGTGGGTCCGCCATCCGGCGTACCTGGCGAGCATCCTGGTTCTGTGGTCCCAGCCGAGGCTGACGGCGGACCGCCTGCTCCTGAACGTGCTGTTCACCGCGTGGATCCTCACCGGCACCTGGCTGGAAGAGCGCGACCTCGCCGCACGCTTCGGCCAGCCCTACCGCGACTACCAGCGCCGCGTACCCATGTT
>CAYRPT010000285.1:0-5836 GCA_964425895.1 uncultured Solibacteraceae bacterium
CAGATACAGGTCAATGTCGAGCGTGTTGTGGTGGGTGACAAACGGCCGCGCCGCTGCGCCGCCGTACACCGGTTGCATCATCGGCGTCTCGACTTCAATGAAGCCGCGGCTCTCCAATTGCCGCCGCAGCGAGGCGATGATGCGGCTGCGGGTGAGAAAGACCCGCCGCACACCCGGGTTGGCGATGAGGTCGAGGTAGCGCTGCCGGTAGCGCGTCTCGATGTCTTCGAGCCCATGCCACTTCTCCGGCATGTTGAGCAGCGCCTTGGACAGGAAGTCGAGCTTCTGCGCCATCACGCTAAGCTCGCCGGTCTTGGTGCGGAAGAGGGTTCCGGAAACGCCGATGATGTCGCCGATGTCGAGCAGCTTGTGGAAGAGGGTGAAGTCCCTATCCGGTACCGCGTCGCGGCGCACATAGATTTGCAGGCGCTCGCCGTTTTGCTGGAGATGCGCGAAACCCGCTTTCCCCATCTGGCGGATGGTGTGGACCCGCCCCGCAACGGCGACCGCGGGCGGAGAGGCGTGCAACTCCTCGCCGCCGGCCGTCTCGTAGCGCGCGCGGATTTCCGGAATCGTATGGGTCGGATCGAAGCGGCGGCCGTAGGGCGCGTAGCCAAGAGATTGAATCTCCTGGACGCGCGCGAGCCGCTGGCTCAGTATCTCGTCTTCGAGGGACAAACTCGTCTCCTTGGGACCGAAAGCTCTCATTATACCGGGCGGCTGCCGATGGCCCGCTGCGAAGGGCCGCCGGACGCTGCGGCTATAATCATCCTTTGATCTCGATTTCGGTGGTTATTCCCGCCTTCAACGAAGAGCGCCGGCTGCCGTCGTCCCTCGATGCGGTGCTCTCCTATTTGACTGAGAAGCGGAACGAGATGACCGCCGAGGTGCTGGTGGTCAACGACGGATCGACGGACGGGACCTCCGCGGTGACTCAGTCGTTCGCCGGCCGCGAGATCCCGGTGCGGCTGCTCAACAACCCCGGCAACCGGGGCAAGGGATACTCGGTCCGCCACGGCATGCTGGAGGCCAAGGGCGACTGGGTGTTGTTCAGCGACGCCGACCTGTCAGCGCCTATCGCGGAGCTCGATAAGCTGCTCGCCGCCGCGCGGAACGATGACTATCAGATTGTCATTGGCTCCCGGGCTCTGGATCGTTCGCTCATCGGCGTCCACCAATCCACGTTGCGCGAGTGGGCGGGCCGTCTGTTCAATCTGATCATGCGCGCCATCATCGGGCTGCCGTTCTGGGACACGCAATGCGGCTTCAAGCTGTACTCGGGCGCCGCGGCGCGCGAGATCTTCCGCCGCCAGCGGATCGACGGCTTCGGTTTCGACGCCGAAGCGCTGTTCATCGGCCGGAAGCTTGGTTTCCGGATCCTTGAGGTTCCGGTGCGGTGGAACCACGTCGAAGGCACGAAGGTCAGCATGACGCGCGATAGCGTGAACATGTTCTTCGACCTGGCGCGAACGCGGTGGAATCAACTCCGGGGCTTGTACCGGTGAGGCGAGTCCGGCCGTACGGCGCGCCGCCGCCGGCGGGGGCCCGGCCCGGATGACGAAACGGACCCCTTCGAAAAGGAGCCATACGCCCAGGCACACGAGCAGTAACCCCAACAGCCGCAACGTGCGCTGGTATCGCGGCCCGGCGAGGACGCCGCGCGAGCGGTGGATGAGCTCCGCCAGGACAAGCTTCGAGCCGCAGAGCGAGACATAGAAGGCTGCGACGAAAGCCACCGCGGCCGCCGGGCTTGTCCGCCACGCGGCCAGCGTGGTGGGCGCCCCGACACCCGCCCAAAACACATGAGGATTGAGGAAGTTGATGACGGCCGACCGGCGGAACGAGCATGGCGAGGTGGACACGGTTCCGGTCAGCGTGGGCTTCACCACCACGGATTCGATGCCCAGCCAGATGACGTAGAGACCGCCGAAGATGGAGACGAGCGCCAGCGCCGCGGTGATGTCGGATAGCTGTCGCAGGGCGAGGAGCGTCGCGGCCACAATCGGCGCGTCCGTCGCGACGGGCGCCAGCGCCACCTTCATGCCTTCCTGCCGGCCATAGCGGGCCGTCTGGGCCGCCAGGAACGCGAGCAGTGGCCCGGGGGACAGGCCGGCTCCTAAACCCAGCGCACAGCCCGCGATCAGGTAGCTAAGCAACTCTCAGCATAACTTGCGGCGCCAAGGGTGCATCCAGCCGCGCCTCGCGAGCTTGTTGGGCGTTCACCCGGAAGCGCGCAGCACCCGCGCGGCTTCCTCGGGCGGCATCGCATTGATGTAGCAGCCGCTGGCCCACTCGAAGCCGGCGACATTGCCGACCCGAGGAATCAGCTCGATGCGCCAGTGGTAGTCCCGGCCGCCGCCGAACGGCGCCGTCATCAACACAAGGTTGAACGGCGGATGCCGTAGGGCCCGGTCGATCCGTCGCAGGAGCTCGAGGAGCGTCTGCGCCAGCGCGTCGAGATCCAGGGCCTCCTCGAAGCCGGCTTGATGCCGCGCCGGGAGCAGCCATGTCTCCATCGCGAAGCGCGACACGTCCGGGCACACGAGCAGATAGGAGGCGTTCCGATAGACCTCGCGCTCCGGTGAAGCGTTCGCCGACGCGCACCACGGGCACCCTCGACCAGCACGCCGCCATCGCGCGGCCGCCCGCACTTCGCGCTCGAGCCGCGGCGGCACAAACGGCAGACCCACCATCTGGGAGTGGGGATGCACCCGCGTGGCGCCAGCAGCCGCACCCTGGTTCTTGAAAATCACCGCCGACCGGATGCCGCGCTTCCCGTACCACGCGCGGATGCGCTTCTGCCAGCCCTCGAGGACCAACTTCACCCGTCCGGTGGTGGCTGCGCCGAGGCTGCCCTCGTGGTCGGGCGACTCGACGATCACCTCATGACACCCGTCGGGCTCTCTCAAAGCTGGAAACTTGTTCGGGAAGGCCCGCCACTGCCAACCGGAAACCTCGCTGCCAGGACGCACCGCATCCACCTCCGCCGGGGTCTCGCGTTCATGTCCCGGACAGAAGGGGCAAGCGTCCAGAGATTCGACTTCCGGCTGGTGGAGATGATAGTCGCTCGTCCGGCCGGCTCGCTCGGGCGCGTAGATGACGCGGGCGCCGGATATCGGATCGGTACGGATGTCGGCCAAGCGCCATTATAACGGCGGCGGACGGAGCCGGCTTACCGGCCAGTCTCGATCGGATAGATGTCCCGGAAATGCTTGATTCGCGGGGGACGCGACAGCACCACGCCGACGTAATCGAATCGAACCGCGGACCATTCGGCGCCCGCCCGACGGACGTATTCCCGCGCTCCACGGAAGATACGCCGGCGCTTTTCCTCGTCCATCGCGCGCTCGGGCGAACCGTAGTCCGTCGATGCCCGGGTCTTCACCTCGACGAACACCAACTTCTCGCCGTCCCGGGCCACCAGGTCGATCTCCGAAAGCCCGGAACGCGCCCGCCAGTTGCGCGCCACCACGAGGAAGCCTTCGTCCTGAAGGTAGCGGTGCGCCAGGTCTTCGCCCAGCTTGCCGGCGGCGTGATCCGGACTCAGAAGCCGGCGCCGCCGGATGTCGCGTGCCCGGTCAGAACACCGGAGCAGAAACCGGAACATGGGGCTTCCACGTCTCCACTCCGTTAGTGCCGGGACGCGGAGGCTTCTCTCCCGGAATTCCCGGCCGGTTCGCCGGGACCACCGCACGCGCCGGATCCCGAGCCGTCAGTTCTTGAGCACCTCCAGCTCGAACATCATGACCTTGCCGCGGATCACGAAACAGAGGTAGTGCTCCCAGAACCGCCGGAAGCGCGGGAAGCGGTTCACGAGCCACTCGAATCCCAGCCAACGCCATAACGCCAGCAGCTTCAAGCGAATCTTCCGCTCGCGGAATCGAACGGCCGAGTAGTAGCCGAAGCCTCCGTGGTGCTCGCCGAAATACCGGAACGAGTAACTGTTCAAGTGCCAGCGGTGGGTAGGGTCGCAGAACGAGCTGAAGTCAGTGTAATGGGGCGTCTCGATGTGAACCACGCTGCGGGGGCGCCCCAGGCGGTGAAACTCCTCCATCGCGCGGATCACATCGGCCAGGTGTTCAATTACGTGAACCACCCGGATTTCGTCAAACGAAGCGCTCGCGAAGGGGTAGGGGAAGCGGTCCAGGTCGGCCACCACATCGGCACGGGCGGCGCGGTTTCGGTCCACCCCGATTGCTCCCGGGAACTTGTTGATCCCGCAGCCGACATCGAGCACACGCATCATCTCATGCTACGCGGTTCGCGAATGCTCCGGCGGTGGCGAAGCACGAACATGTGGTCAGATCGTCTTCCGGCGCCAAAGCGATTCCCGGTTTCCGGGGCCCGCTTGCACTTCTATGCCGCGCACCCGCGTCAAACATGACAGTTGCGTTAGCCGTAATGTCCCTATTAAGATGTGTTTGTATATTTTGCTCTCTTGCTCGCCACTGGTCGCACGGGTAACGCAGCCCCGGCTCGGTTGGCGTCCCTGGGGAGTCGGAGGGCCAGTTCGGCGCCGGGCGCTGTGCGCTGGCCGATCGAGGGAGAACACAACATGATCTATTCGCGCTCCGCCGAGTATGCGATCCGCGCTTTCGTTCACTTGGCCGACGTGCCGGCGGGCAAGTACGCCATGGTCAAGAACATCGCGGAGGAATGCGAGATCCCGACACACTTCCTGGCGAAGATCCTCCAACAGATGGCACGCAAGGGCTTCCTCCGGTCCAGCAAAGGGCCGACCGGAGGGTTCTCGTTGCGGCGGCCGGCAGACGAGATTAACCTGCTGGAGCTCGTCGATGCCATCGACGGACTGACTGAATACCAGCGCTGTCCCGGGGGCATGGCCGAGTGCAACGACGAAGCCCAGTGCGGCATGCATGACGCATGGAAGGGACTGCGTTCGCGTATACTGGATTATTTGGAGGAGACGTCGATCGCTGACGTCGCCGCGGCGCAGAAGCTCAAGAGGGAAGCGGTGGCCCGGAAGAAGAGAGGCCGTAAGACCGCAAAGTCGTGAAAGCAGCCTCCGCCCGCGGTCTCCGTTCCGACGATCGCAGGAGGCGAGTATGAGCGGCTCTGTGTTGGTCCCGATGGTGGTCGAGCAGACCTCCCGGGGTGAGCGGGCTTTCGATATCTACTCCCGGCTTCTCAAAGAGAACATCATCTTTCTGGGCACGCCGATTGACGACACGGTGGCCAATCTGGTCATTGCCCAGATTCTCTTTCTGGCGGCCGAGGACCCCGAGAAGGACATCTCGCTCTACATTAACTCCCCCGGCGGTTCCATCACCGCCGGCCTTGCCATCCTGGACACGATGAGGCTGGTAGAGCCTGACATCGTCACGTACTGCGTGGGACAAGCCGCTTCCATGGCCGCTGTCCTGTTGGCCTGCGGTACTGTGGGTAAGCGGTACAGCTTGCCCCACTCCCGCATTCTCATTCACCAGCCGTCGATGAGCGGACTGGCCGGACAGGCGGCTGACATCGATATCCATGCCCGGGAGATCCTCCGGATGCGCGAGGCGCTCAACAAGATCCTGGCCGAGGCCTGCGGCCAGGATGTCGACAAGGTGGCCCGGGACGTGGACCGCGACTACATCATGGATCCGCAGCAGGCGCTGGACTACGGCATGATCGATCGCATCATCGCCACCCGGGAAGCTGCCCGCGTTCCCGTGGGCTGAGTTCCGCGCCCGATCTCGGCGAATACTGCGCACTTTGAGGCACGCACAGGGGAGGGCCGTTGTCGCGTCATGAGCCGGCCGGCGGAAGCACCAGGTCGCGCCGCAAAGTGAAGACCATCCGGGCATCGCGGGGTATGATGACGCTCCCGGAC
>CAYRPT010000286.1:0-5825 GCA_964425895.1 uncultured Solibacteraceae bacterium
CATGGGCGAGCCGCGCGCCTGTCTGACCGTCAGCAAGCTCGGCGCCCTGGGGCTGGTCGGAGCCTGCGAGGGCGACATCGACTCCACCCTTACCGAGCTGCTGTTCGCCTATGCGTTCGGCGCGCCTGGCTTCATCAGCGATCCGGTAGTCGACGAAGCGAAAAACGCGGTCGTCCAGTTTCACTGCACCTCCTTCACACGGCGGCCTGACGGCAGGCGCATGCCTTTTGTGATCCGCACCCAAACGGACAGCGGGGGCGGTGTCGCCCTGCAAGTCCAATGGCAGATCGGGGAGCCGGTCACGATGGCGAAGCTCGTGAACCTGGAGACGATGCTGGTGGTCCCCGGCAAGGTCATGGAGACCGGGACGAGTCCCATGGCCTGCCGCACGCAGTTCACCCAGAGCGTGCGCAACGCCCGGCACCTGTTTCTGAACTGGGGCGGCGGCGCCATCGTTCCCGCCGACTTCACCGGCGACATCGCTCAGTATGTCGGCGCCATGCCCATGCTCCACCGCGATGTGTTCTACGGGGACCACCTGCGAGGCGTCAAGCGCCTGGGGAATCTGATGGGCTTCAAGGTGATCGAGGAGGATCTGCCCGCGTAGACCCGGGGCGCAGTCCTGTATGTGTGGCCGGGCTCCGATTACCGGAGAGAATGGGAAGGTGAATTCATGACTTGGACAAGGGTTCTGATCCAACCGCTGCTCACAGCGGCCTGCCTGTGGTCAGCCGTCCCCGGGGCGCACTCGCAGATCCCTCATCTTCAGAAACAGGGCTCGGCGACGCAACTGATGGTGGACGGCAGACCATTCCTGGTTCTCGGCGGCGAACTGCACAATTCCAGTTCCTCGAACCTTGAGTACATGAGGCCGATCTGGCCGCGCATGGCCGCCCTCAATTTCAATACCGTCCTGGCCGCCCTCACCTGGGAAACGATCGAGCCCGAAGAGGGCAAGTTCGACTTCCGCCTGGTGGACGGCCTTATTGAGGACGCCCGCCGCCACAACCTCCGCCTGGTATTTCTCTGGTTCGGAAGCTGGAAGAACGGAATGTCCAGCTACCTGCCGCTGTGGGTCAAGAAGGACTACAAGCGGTTCCCCCGGGTGAAGATCGCGGGCGGGAAGACGATCGAAGTGCTCTCCACCTTCAGCGGGGCGAATCGGGACGCTGACGCCAAGGCCTACGCGGCCCTGATGCGCCACATCCGCGAAGTCGACGGCCAGGATCACACCGTCATCATGATGCAGGTCGAGAACGAGGTCGGGGTGCGCGGGGATTCGCGCGACCGGTGCGATGCCGCCGACAAGGCCTTCGCGGCGGACGTACCGGGCAGCCTGATCAAGTACCTGCGGGACAACCGCGACAACCTGGTCCCCGAAGTGCGGAAGCCATGGGAAGCCCAGGGGTTCCCCACCTCCGGATCCTGGGAGAAGGTCTTCGGAGCCGGCCCCGCAACCGACGAGGCGTTCATGGCCTGGCATTACGCGACGTATATTGACCGCGTCACCGCCGCCGGCAAGGCGGAGTACGATTTGCCGATGTTCGTCAACGCCTGGTTGAGCAACCCGGACGGGAAGCCCGGTGACTGGCCGAGCGGGGGGCCGCTCCCTCACGTGATGGACATCTGGCTTGCGGGAGCCCCTCATATCGATATCCTGGCGCCCGACATCTATCAGCCGAACTTCGCCGAGTGGTGCGAGCGGTACACTCAGCGAGGCAACCCGTTGTTCATTCCCGAAACCCGGAGCGGCGGCGCCAACCCCTTCTTCGCGATCGGAAAGCACAATGCCATAGGGATTTCGCCGTTCGCCGTGGACTCCATCGAGAATCCCGCCGAGTCCGACCTGGCAAAGAGCTATGCGGTTCTCCAGCAGCTCGCCCCCTTGATTCTCAAGCACCAGGGCAAGAACGAGATGGTCGGCTTGCTGCTCGACGAAAAGAACCCGTCCGTGAGCGTCGAGCTCGGCGGCTACCAGTTGGAGATCAGCCTCGACTCGGTATTCGGCTGGACGGCGAAGAGCGGATACGGCTTGGTCATTGCCCTTGGGAAGGATGAGTTCCTCGCCGCCGGCAGCGGCTTTCGCGTGGGTTTTTCACCCCAGGCCCCGGGAACAGGACTGGCCGGTCTAGGGCCGGTCGAGGAAGGCAACTTCGCCGGCGGCAAGTGGATTCCCGGGCGGCGCCTCAATGGCGACGAAACCGATCAGGGCGAGCGATGGCGGATTTCGGCGGGCTGGCGCAGCGGGAGGATCACCATTCAGCGCTGCACGGTCTACCGCTACGAGTAGGCCCTGGCCGCGCCTGGACCCGCGCATGGTTCCGGCGTTCCCGGCACACGGCCGGCCGGGCACAGTTGGGACAATAGGCTGAGGCTTTTCGCGCGAGCGGGGCTTCGGTTTCATCCATTGGCGGAATCCAGACAAGACGCAAAGGCCGGGGTCGGCCGGAGGTTGATGCTCGCCCTGCCGCTGGCGGGCCTTGGTTGCGGGCGGGGCAACGAGCGGGCGCCGGCGATCGGGGAGGCTTACGTCGGGCCGTTCGAGCTCAACCTGATTGCCGAACTGGCGCCCGAGGCGCCGGTGGTGACCACTCTGCGACACGGCGAACGCGTGGAGGTCCTCGAGTACCGGCGGCGATTCGCCCGCGTTCGCAGCGCGGAAGGGGCGGAGGGCTGGGCTGACGGCGTGCTCCTGCTCACCGCGGCGAACATGGCCCGCCTGCGGCGGCTCTCGATGAATGCCGCCCGTCTCCCCAGCCAGGGCAAGGTCACGGTGTTTGACACGCTCAACGTGCACACCGACCCGAACCGCGACGCGCCGAGTTTCTACCAGCTTCAGGAGGGCAACCTGGCCGAGGTGGTCGCGCACCACCTGGGCCCCCGCCGCCCCTACGAGCCGCCGGCAGGCGAGGAGATCGTGACGCCGTTGAACAGCTACGATCCGCCGCTGGAGCATCCGCCCGATGTTCCGGCGGACGACTGGAATCTGGTGCGCGTGAGCGACGGGCGCGCCGGGTGGGCGCTTACCAGGATGTTGGTCATGGCGATCCCCGACGAAGTCGCCCAGTACGCCGGCGGACACCGTATTACGTCTTACGCCTCGCTTGGATCGGTAATCGATCAGGGCCGCGTCAAGCATCACTGGCTGTGGACGACACTCACCCGGGGCGGGCAACCCTACCAGTTCGACAGCTTCCGGGTTTTCGTGTGGAGCCGCCGCCGTCACCGGTACGAGACCGCGTACATCGAGCGCAATCTCGTCGGGTATTACCCCATTGTGGTCGACGCGCCGGAGGAGCCGGCCGCCCACGACACGCGCGTCCTACCGCCGTTTCGTGTGATTACTCGCTCCGCCGGCGGCGGATTGGAGCGCCGGACCTACGTGTTTGAGGGATACCGGGCGCGGCTGCGGGAACGGGTTCCTTGGGAAGCCCCGTCCCGGGGGCGCAGCCCCGCGGGGGAAGAGACCGGAGAGAACCCGGCGCCGGGCAAACCGTCGCTGATGCGCCGCCTGTGGAACCGTCTCACGGGCCGCTCGCTCGAGTCCCGTCGCGATTAGGGCGTCGTCCCGGTAACGATGCCGCCGTTCACGCCGTTACTATAATGAGGGCAGGCCGGCGGGGTCCACCATTCGATGACCCAGGCGCCGCCGCCTCGACGCGGTGGCCGGCCGGATGAGTTTGCGCAATGTTGAATCGGAATAGATCCGTGATACTTTTCATGCCGCGGGCCAGGAGGACGAAATGAGCCGAATCCGGGTGCCGATGCGGTGGCCCGCCGAATGGACCGATCCGCGACGGCTGGAGTTGCTGAAAGGAACACCAGTCAATTGTCTCGTGGGCGAGAAGGCGCCGCCGTTTCCGCTTGGTGACCTCGAGTTCGTAACCCTCACGCCGGAGCGGCAGCCCGAAGGTGTGGCCATACGTCAAGGCCTCTGGCCGCGGGTCCAGGCGGCTAAGAGCGCGGGCGGTTCGGATGCCGAATCCGGCCCTACCGGAGCACCGTGGGTCGATTCGAACGCCGCCGTCATCCGGCTGGCGCAGGCCCTCGAACCGGGCAAGGAGGTCTGGCTCACGTACTCGCCCCCGGAACCGAACGAAGTGGTCCCATTCGACCTGTTCGCACTGCCCGTGGCGGAAGCCGGCGCTTACGGAGCGCGCTGGCTGATCACCCTCCAGGACGCGTTCCGCGAGGGACTCGAAACCGGCAACGCCGAAGCCATGGCCGCCTGGAAGCATCTGACAAACGTCCTCGATTTCTCGGCCCGCCATGCGGAGTGGAGCCGTTGGGAACCAGTGGCTGCGCTCGCCGTTCTCTCCGACTTCACCGGCGACAATGAGCTCCTCTCCCATGAATTCCTCAACCTCGCCCCGCGGCGGCATCTGGCGTACCGGATCGTGCTGAAGTCCGCCGCTGCGTCGGCTTCGTTCCAAGAGCAAAAGGCAATTCTCTACATCGACGCCGCTCCGCCCGAAGGCGACATGCGAGCCCGCCTGCTCGACTTCGCCTCCCAGGGCGGTCTGCTCATATTGCCCAAGGCTCTTCCCGGCAGCGGCGCCCCGGGGGAGACCGAATACGGCTACAACATTCACACCCACGGCAAAGGGCGGATCGCCTCCCCGATCGAGGAGTGGTATGACCCATACATTCTCGCCGGTGAGGTTCACCTGCTGCTGAGCCACCGCCAGGACGTGGTCCGCATCTGGAACGGCGGGTTAATGAACTCCCACTACGTCGCGTCGCCGGACCGAAAGCGCGGCGTAGTCCACCTGGTCAACTACGGCGGACGCCGTTATGGACGCCGGCGTCAGCCGATGCGTCTCGACGATGTCACGGTCGGTTTCGCCGAATCGTACCAGTCGGCGACGGTTTACACTCCCGAGGGGGAGCACACCGTGCAAGCACTGAAGCGGCGGCTCGGCACGGAGATTCCGCTGCCGCCGTTCTCTATCTACGCCGCCATTGAACTGAGGGGATAAACGAACGATGGGATGCCTGTATTCCGCCAAGAGAAGCTTGAGCCGCCGCGAGTGGATAACCGCCGCGGCGGGGTTGGCCGCCGTGCCGGCTGCTCGCAGCGCCCCCACCGCGCCGGTGGCCATTGAGCGCTGTCCTGATTACGGCAGCGGACTGCTGCCCGCCATGGAGCGGCTGTTCGACCGGATCGGCGGTCTGGGCCGCCTGGTCCAAGGCAAGACCGTCGCTCTGAAGGTGAACATGACGGGGGGCGCCGACCAACGGTTGGCCCACTACACCGCCGAAGACACCTACTGGACGCATCCGGCGCTCACCGGCGTCGTCGTGCACCTTATGGGGCGCGCGGGCGCGAGGCGGATCCGCGTGATCGAAAGCTTTGCCGCCGGCACCGATCCGCTCGAAGAGCACATGCTGATGGCCGGCTGGGAGCCGAACGACATCCTGCGCGCCGCCCCGAAGGTCGAGATCGAGAACACGGGTTTCCTTGGGTACGGCAAGAGCTACTCACGGCTGAAGGTGCCTGGTGGGGGCTACGTTTACCCGGCGTTTGATCTCAACCACTCCTACGAAGACTGCGATGTCTTCGTCTCCGTCGCCAAGCTCAAGGAGCACGCCACAGCCGGCGTGACGATGGCGATGAAGAACCTGTTCGGGATCGCGCCGCCCACCATCTACGGCAACGCCGCCGGCGTCGACGAACCGGCGCTCGTGCCCCGCGGCGGCCGTCAGATGTTCCATACCGGCTACCGGCAGCCCTCGCGGAGCGCGCCGCCGGAGAACGATCCCTCGACGCCGCGCGAAGGCGGCTATCGCGTCCCGCGCATCGTTGTTGACCTCGTCGCCGCCCG
>CAYRPT010000287.1:0-5217 GCA_964425895.1 uncultured Solibacteraceae bacterium
GCAGGGGCCGCACGTCATTGATAAAAGGGAACATTCACGAATGTTCCCTGGAGAGTGTGTTGGTCTCTACTGCTACTTCTTCTTGATTCGTGTGCTCGATGTGTACGCTTGGTTCCGCGCTCGTTGCAGAACCGGCGAGCTACTCCACGCCCCCAATGCGGCCGCAGGCATCTGTCGCTTGATTTCGCGAGCTTCTATAAGTAGCGCGCGAGCACTTTCTACATGGTGTCGTCTCCCTGTAATCTCCCTCGGCCGGGGGCCGTCCAGACAGGGGGAGGAGCGGGCGTGTCACACCAAAGCGGAGTACGGGGCAGAGGGTGCGTGGTCTTGTTGGCGGCGGCCTCTTGCGCGCTCGGCCAGAAAGTCGAACTGCGCCCGGCCGAACCGATCCTGCTGCCCGGCTTCTCGGATTCGAACAGCCCGGCGCACTGGTGGAACGATACGTTCTTCGTGATTCAATCGGCCGCTATGCCGATGATCAGCCGGGGCGGGAGCCAGTCCGCTTCACTCAAGGCCCGAGCCATCGCGCTCAACGACTATTCGCATACGCCGCTCTGGATCGAGTCGACCTGGGTTGACGACGATGGCTCGATCTACGCCTGGTATCATCACGAAGTTCGGGTTTGCGGCGGGCGGCTTGCCATGCCCGAGATCGGCGCCCTGGTTTCGCGCGACGGCGGGTTTTACTTCTACGATCTCGGCATCGTCCTCCGCTCCGGCTACCCGCCCAATTGCGCCGCGGCCAACGGTTATTTCGCCGGTGGTCACGGTGATTTCACCGTGCTGCTCGATCCCGCGCGCCGGTATTTCTACTTCTATTTCAGCAACTACGGTGGTTTTGCCGGGAGCCAGGGTATCTGCACCGCGCGCCTTGCCTTCAGCCAACGGAATCATCCCGCCGGGCGCGCCCGGAAATTCCATCGCGGCGCGTGGAGAGAACCGGGGCTCGGCGGTCGGGTCACCCCGATGCTCCCGGCCGCCATTCCCTGGGACCGCCCCGATACCGACGCCTTTTGGGGGCCGTCGCTTCACTGGAACAGCTTCCTAAATCAGTACGTCATGCTACTCAACCGAAGCTGCTGCGCCCCGGGTTGGCCTTCGGAGGGCATCTACGCTTCGTTCAATCCGGACCTTGCCAGTGTGCACGGCTGGACGCCGCCACGAAAAATCCTGGCGTCGCCGGAGTCCGGCTGGTATCCCCAGGTCATCGGCCTGGATCCAGGCCAGTCGGACAAGCAAGCCGGTAAGGTTGCGCGGTTCTACATCAGCGGTGATTCTCACTGGGAAATCGTGTTCAATTGGTAGCCGGGCGCGTCTCGCTTCGCGGCGGCGGGGCTCGTTCGCTATCATGTCCAGTGGTGTGCTCACGGCGGCGAAACAATAGGAATAAGGCAGGAAACCACGGCGCCAGGCGCACTCCTCCTCGCGGCCCGGACTGGCGGGGGCCCGAGCCGCGGCTCGATCCGGCGTGCTGTTGTTTCGCGCTTCGGCTCGGACGATCGCGTATTCATCGGTGGGGCATCTACGCGGCCGAGCGAATCCCCGGCGGACGGAAGGTGATCGAGTACACCGGTGAGCGTATCAGCCGCGCCGAGACGAAGCGCCGCGCCGAGGCGCCGCTGAACTACCTGTTCACCCTGGACAGCTACTGGACGGTGGACGGCGCTGTCGGCGGAAGCGGCGCCGAGTTCATCAATCACAGTTGCGAACCGAACCTCTACTCTAAGATTGTGAGAGGCCATATCCTTTACGTGAGCCGGCGCGTGATTCAGCCAGGCGAAGAGCTCACCGTGGACTACCGTTTCGACCGCGACGTCGAAAGAGTTCCCTGCTCGTGCGGGGCGCCGGGCTGCCGGGGCACCATCAACTTGAAATGAATCGCCGGAACACGGCGCTGCCGGCGTAAGGAAGGCCGGACCGTTTCTCTATCTCGAGCAGCCGGTTGAACTTTGCGAGCCGTTCGGAGCGGGTGACGGAGCCGGGCTTGATTTGCCCCGCGCCGGAGGCCACGGCTAGGTCAGTCAGGAAGGCGTCTTCGGTTTCGCCGGACCGGGTGGAGATAACGGCCGCCCAGCCGGCCTCGCGGGCTCGATCGATGACGCGGAACGTCTCGGCGAGCGTCCCGATCTGGTTCATCTTGACCAGGACGGCGTTCGCCGCATTGTTGTGGATCCCCTTCTCGAGGCGGGCCGGGTTGGTGGTGAAGAAGTCATCGCCGAGCACTTGGAGCCGGTCCCCGAGAGTCCGGGTCATCTTCTCCCATCCCGCCCAGTCGTCCTGCTCCAGTCCGTCCTCGATCGACAGCACCGGATAGCGCCGGGCCCATTCGAGCAAAAGGGCAGCCATCTCCTCCGCGGTGAGAATCCGTCCCTCGCTCTTAAGGTGATACCGGCCATCCGCGAAGAAGTGGGAGGCCGCTACGTCGATAGCGATCGATACGTGTTCGTGCGGGCGATAGCCGGACTTCTCGATTGCCGTGGTGAGGATTTCCAAGGCGATCTCGTTCCTCTCAAGGAGGGGACCCCAACCGCCCTCGTCGGCCACGCCCGTGAGCACGTAGCCGCGTTTGCGAATCAGGTCGAAGGTCGTGCGATGGATGTTGACCAGAGCGACGAGCGCCTCGGAAAAACTCGAGAAACCGTGCGGAACGGCGAGGAAGTCCTGGAACTCGATGTTGCGGAAGGCGTGGAGCCCGCCGGAGAGAATGTTGACCATCGGCACCGGCAGGTTCGCGTCGCGTTCCCCTCGCAGGTTGTCCCACAGGGGTACCCCCCGGGCGTGGGCGACGGCCCGCGCAACCGCGCAGGATACGCCGAGGATGGCGTTGGCGCCCAGCCGGGATTTCTCCGGAGTGCCGTCGAGGGCGATCATCGCCTCGTCGATAGCAGCTTGGTCCTCCGCGTCCCGCCCGAACAGTGACGGCGCCAGGATCTCCTCGACGTGGGCGCAGGCCGTTCGTGTTCCCTCCCCTCCGAAGCGCCGAGGGTCGCCGTCGCGCAATTCCAGGGCTTCGTGCCGCCCGGTTGAGGCGCCGGAAGGCACCTGGGCCCAAGCCGCCACACCGTTGTCCAACTCAGCCTCCACGGCCACGGTCGGGCGGCCGCGGGAATCGAGAATCTCAAGTGCGCTCAGCCGCCGGATCCGCAGGCTCAAGGCGCCACCTCCGCGTAAAATTCCTCCAGCCGCTTTGCCTTCCGGCGAATCAGCCGCGCCGCGATGCCGCGAATCCGCTCCTTCTCGTCCGCGCTGGTAATGTATTCGACCGGCGACTTCCCATCGATACGGGCCAGCAGCAGACAGCCGAGATGCCGGCAGGTTGCCTCTTCGAAGGCCTCCCGGCCCCCGAGACCGTCTCCCGGCACTGCCGACCAGAAAGAACGCGCGGCGCCGAGGTATCGCGCCGCCCACAGCGGCCGGTGCAGACTCTTGAGCAGGAGGTGGTTCAGCAAGAAGGCGGCATCGAAGGCGGGATCGCCATAGTGCGCCACCTCCCAATCGATCGCCATGGCCTTGTTCTGTGAAATGAGGAAGTTCTTCGGGCTCCAGTCGCCATGGACGAGGCAGACCCGGCGCGTTCTGGCCTGTTCGGCCGCCTCCTCGAAATAAGGCGCAAGCTCCGGGTGGCGGGAAGCCGTAAAGGCGTAGTACGGGTCAAGACGAAGCTGCTCGAACGCTTCCAGGGCGCCGAACTCCGTTTCGAATATGCTGGATGTCCGCGTAGCCGTGCCGATGATGCCGAGCATCACGCCGATGCGATGCGCCAGCGCCCAACTGACCTCGCCCTCGAGCAGGTGTGCCTTCCAAGTACGCGCGCCGGCAGGCGCGGCGGTCATCCCGAAGATGCAGTTCTCGGTGTCGGTGAACAGAATCGCCGGAACGGCGCCCGCCGGCAGGTGGGCTTTGACGCACTCGATGGCCAGCCACTCGCGACGGATGCGGCTGCGATCCGCCGGCCAGTCCTCGGCTACGCGGAGCTTCGGGAGTGACTGTTTCAGTACAACGCGGCGTTCGGCCGATTCCGCCAGCAAGACCGTGTTCGAGACGCCGCCTCCAAGCAGGGTGATAGTCCAGGCGCCGGCCCCAAGGTGCGTGTGTTCCTTCAGATACCGGCCGGCGTTCTGCTCGGTGAGTTCGAACAAAGCCCCCCGATTATAGCGTGGTAGTCCTGCCTCTCCGGCCGGCGTGCGCCGGTTCAATCCAATTGCTTTTCGATCTCGCTCTTGACCCGCTTGAAGCCCGCGGGTTCCGTGTCGACGAGAGCCGCGTCCACCGGAGCGTTCGAGAAGTTCCGGTGCCGGATCTCCATCTGAAGCAGCACGCCGGCGCCGGACGGGGCGGACGCTGGCTGCTGTTCGGCTGCCGGCTCCTCAGCCTCCTGTTTCTTTCGTCTGCCGAAGCCTCCGAAGCCCCCAAGCCCGCCCAAGCCGCGCTTGATCTCCTTGCCGAGATCGACCTGAGGTTCGGCGGCGCCCTGTCCCGGTTCCTGGAGCTGCACTTCCCCAGCGCCCATCGCGGTCTGCTGAAGGACGGGCATGCCCTGCATCTTGGCCATTTCGGCCGCGGCCTTGGCGAGGCTCTCCTCGGACCCGGCGACCATGCGGGCCATCATCGACATCGCGGCGGTCGGCGCCCAGCGCATCTTCTCCGCGTATCGCTTATAGTAGTCCCGCATCTCGTCGTAGCCGGCTGCAGGCTCCGCCATCCACGACTTCATGAGCATCTGCATTTCCCCGGCTTCGCCGGTCTGGGGGTTCTGCCCGCGGAACTTCATACGCACGCTAAAGGCTTCCGCGCTCCGTCCCTCGACGTCCTTGCTCTCCCCGGTCTTCTCTACCTTGAGATCGACCTCCATCTGGACGTCCTGGGCGCCGGACTCCTTTTTCTTCGCCTCCGCCTTGGCGGCCATCTTCTCCAGGAACTGGCGCATCTGTTCGAACGTGACGACCGAGTACTCCTTCTTCTTGGGGTGAATCGTAGTGATCGTCTCCGCATCCAGGTCAGTGATCGTGATCTGTTCCTCCTGGATGTCAGCCAGGCGGGAGCCCTTGAGGACGATGCGGCTCCGGATCGGCTGATTGGCCTTCTTCGAGAACGCGCCGGCGAACTTCATCGCCGACTTCAGGAATCCCCCGGTGACCTCCGATTCCTGTTCGTAGCTAAAATCCGCGCGAGCGCCGCCCGCCAGCACTCAGAGCAGCGCAGGTACCATCCATCGCA
>CAYRPT010000287.1:5227-5815 GCA_964425895.1 uncultured Solibacteraceae bacterium
CGAGCAGGGTCGAGCCGCCATGTCTGTAGGTCTTCATGCCCAGGTTCTCCTGAAACCGTCCGATTGCGGCCACGCGGCAGCGCGGTCCCTTCACGCGTAACCCTGCAGGCCGATGCCCGCCAGCACGCAGAGCAGCGCAGGTACCATCCATCGCATACGCACTTTCACGCCTCCTTCCCTTCCTTCGGCAGATGCGTATCCCGCCATTATTCTAGCAACCGGCCCCGGGGCCCACGACTCAGGACGCTGTTCGTGCGGCGCGTGGCCTTGCCTTTCACTACACTCCGGTGACATTCCGCCCCGGGTCGGCGGCTCGGGCCGAAGGCTCGGTACAATAATTGGCAGAACCCCGAAAACATGGCCGCGCCCGATCTCTCTTTCCACACCGAACAGGTGTTGCGTTACATCGACATCAAGCTGGCCGCCTTGGGCCAGCCGACGAGCCGCGTGACGGCTGATCCCGAGTTTCTCGAGATCGCCCGGCCACTGCTCAGCACGCTGAATCGCCGGACCCAGCTTCAGGGCCACGCGCTCTGCCCCGCCGACGCGCGCGTGCAGACGTTTCTCGACTCCTATTTCTCCGACGTC
>CAYRPT010000288.1:0-5814 GCA_964425895.1 uncultured Solibacteraceae bacterium
CTGACAAGGATGTTGTTCCCCAACGAGTTACGAATTTCACCCGGCAGACGGAGCATCCGTCCGGGGCGTCTTAGGCCGCCGGCGCCCCGGCGGTGTCCTCGGCCGGGGCGGGCGAGGTCCTGAGTAGCCGCTTGACGGTATCGCTCGGCTGGGCCCCGACACCGATCCAGTAGCGAATACGGTCATGCTGGAGTACGACCTCCACCGGGTCCGTCCGCGGGTTGTAATGTCCGACAATCTCGATGAACCTGCCGTCG
The DNA here is from genome assembly GCA_964425895.1 of uncultured Solibacteraceae bacterium. Lineage (GTDB taxonomy): Bacteria > Acidobacteriota > Terriglobia > Bryobacterales > Bryobacteraceae > CAYRPT01. The sequence goes on from CAYRPT010000288.1 coordinate 258, forward strand.
CGGGCCCTTTCCTTTTCGATCACCACGACGCGATAGGTCGGTTTCTTCTTGGCTCCGAAGCGGGCCAACCGAATCGTTACCATCTTGTTCCTGTTACTCCTATCTCTTGAGCCATTCTATCGTTTGCCGCCGGGGCGCGGCTTGTTCCGGCTCAGCGGAAGCCCTGCGGGAAACCCGGCGGAAGCTGCATCTTCCCCATTCTCTTGGCCATGCGCTTGCCCATGAACCCGCTCGTGAGGCCCCGCATCATCTTGCGCGCCTGGCCGTATTGCTTCAGAAGCTGATTCACCTGCTGGACCGTCGTGCCGCTCCCCTGGGCGATCCGCCGGCGCCGCGAACCGTTGATGATCATGTGGTTGCGCCGCTCTTTGGGGGTCATCGAGTCGATGATGGCGACCACACGGGTCAGTTCCTGCTCATCGATATCGACATTCTTCATTCCTTTGAGCGGCCCGATGTCCGGCATCATTTTCAACAGGGACTCGAGGGGTCCCAGCCGGCGGAGCTGCTTCAACTGGTCACGGAAGTCCTCGAGCGTGAACTCGTTGTCGAGGATCTTCTGCTGCATCTCCTCGGCCTGCTTCTGGTCGATCTGTTCTTCGACCTTTTCGATGAGGCTCAGAACGTCGCCCATGCCGAGGATGCGCTGGGCCATCCGGTCGGGGTGGAAAGGCTCGAGCGCGTCCGGCTTTTCCCCCACGCCGACGAACTTCAGCGGCTGGCCGGTGACCTGCCGGATCGACAGGGCCGCGCCGCCGCGGGCATCGCCATCCATCTTGGTGAGGATGACGCCCGTGATCCCGAGCCGGTGGTGGAACTCCGAAGCCGACTTGACGGCATCCTGGCCGGTCATGGCATCGGCGACAAACAGAATTTCGGTAGGTTCCAGGAGTTGTTTGAGCTCGGCCAGCTCGCCCATCAGCTCCTCGTCGATGTGCAGGCGGCCGGCGGTATCCACCAGCAGGACATCCTTCCCCGACTGCACCGTCTCCTTGCGCGCAGACCGCGCGAGCTGCAGCGGATCCTTCTCTTCCTGCGGCAAACCCGCGTAGAGCGGCAGTCCGAGCTGCCCGGCAATCACCGCGAGCTGCTTCCGTGCCGCCGGACGGTACACATCCACCGACACCATGATGGGGTTGTGGCCATTGCGCGAGAGCCACCGCGCCAGCTTGCCGGTCGATGTCGTCTTGCCCGAGCCCTGAAGGCCGACAATCAGCATCGCGGTCGGCGGCTCGTTGGCGAAGCGCAGGCGGGCCTGGTGGCTGCCAAGGATCTTGACCAGCTCGTCCCGGACGATCTTGACGACCTGTTGTCCGGGCGAGAGCGCGGTGAGCACTTCCTCGCCCATCGCCTTCTCCCGGATGCCGGCGATAAGGTCTTTGACCACCTTGAAATGGACGTCGGCTTCGAGCAGCGCCATGCGGATCTCCCGCAGCGCTTCCTCCATATTCTGGGCGCTCAGCTTGCCCTCGCCCCGCAGGTTCTTGAACACCCGCTGGAGCTTGTCGGTAAGATTCTCGAACATGGCTCAAAACACGCACCGGGTGCCTCATCAAGAGTCGCCCGGAGAAACAGTTCACTCGGGTGGGAGCAACGGCCGGCCGGTTGCACGACCGTAATTGTTATTGTAAGACATTCGCGGCTCCGGAGAGTTCGCGCCCTTCCCGGAGGTATCCTAGACCATAGCCAAGGATACTTGAAATCTTGAGGACAGGAGCTTTCAGCTTCGAGCGGAGAGCGTTCCGCTTTTCGATGAGTGCGGTCAGCCAGCCGCTATTGGGCCACTCGCGGATGTGCCCGCGGCTTAGACGTGCTGATCGGCGCCGCATTCCCGCGACATCGCGTCCAACCCGTCGGCTGACCGCTTGAGCTAGTTCTCAGATTTCGCGGGCTAGAATCCTCATGCGCATTCCCGGCAGCTACTTCTTGCGGAACCTGGTGGAGCGCCGCGCCCTTATCTATCAGCTTGTCCGGCGGGACTTCCAGCAGCGGTACGCCGGATCGGCGGCGGGCTGGCTCTGGGGCCTGATTCACCCGCTCGTCCTGCTGCTTTCCTGGATTTTCGTTTTCCAGATCTGCATTCAGGTGCAACTGCCGCGCGGAGAGGTGACGCAGAACTACGCCATGTTTCTGCTCTGCGGCTTCCTGCCGTGGCTGGTTTTCCAGGAGACCGTCCAACGGTCTTCCGGCGCGCTGCTGGACCAGGCCAACGTCATCAAGAAGACCATCTTCCCGGCCGAAATCGTCGCAGTGACGGTTTTCCTGTCGGTGCTCGTTTCGCACCTGTTGACGCTGGCTCTCGTGGTCGCCGCGATCGCCGTAGTCCTCGGCGAGTTCCATCCGGGCCTGCTGGGCTTGCCGGTTTACATGTTGTTGTTGGGTTTGTTTTCCGTGGGCATCGCCTGGATGGTTTCGGGTCTCAACGTCTACCTCCGGGACGTGGCGCAGGTCGCCACGGTGGCCTTGACGCTGTGGTTCTGGCTGACGCCCGTCTTCATCTCCGAGCAGATGTACCCGTCACCCGTCCGGTTCCTGCTGACCCTGAATCCGATGCGCTACATGGTCCGCGCCTACCGCGACCGGCTGCTTTCCGGCCGTATTCCTTCCCTCGAAGAGCTCGGCGTGCTCAGCTTCTGCGCGGCCGCATCGTTCGTGGTGGGCGGCCTTTTCTTCCGGCGCCTGAAGCGCGGCTTCGCCGACGCGCTGTAGGCGTCGCCCGGCACCCGCGGGGGCATCTTCGGCCCCGCGCCCCGCCGGGCCCGTCAACTGCTCATCCGGGATACTGGCCGGTGATATAAGCGTGAAGCTGCTCGATCTGTCTGGCCTGCTCGTCGACGATCGAGCGGACCAGGTCGCCGATCGAGACCACTCCCTCGATCTTGTCGCCCAGCAACACGGGCAGATGCCGGATGCGCTCGTGGGTCACCAGGCTCATCGCCTCATCCACCGTGCAGTCCGGAGTGACCACGTGGACCGGCTGCGTCATGATCTCGCTCACGCGCGTCTCCCGCGATTGCTTGCCACAGAGAATCACTTTGCGCGCGTAGTCGCGCTCGCTGATGATCCCCACCACCTTGCCGGCGTCGAGAACCAGCAGCGCCCCCACGCTGTTCTCGGCCATGATCCGAATCGCCTCGTACACCGTGGCATCCGGAGGCAGGGAATAGATCTGATGGCCTTTCCGGTCGAGAATCTGCCCAATTGTCGTCATTGATCGCATGGGACAGAATGTATCATTTTCTCCAGGCTCCCGGCTTCTCCTCCTTCAGCTTCTTCCTTAAACAGCGTGCGCGTTGGCCGTCCGGTGAACCAGGGGGAAATCGAGGTGGAAACAGGTGCCGGCGCCGGGCAGGCTTTCCACCTCGATGGTGCCGCCGTGTTCGCGCACGATCCCGTACGTTACCGACAGGCCCAGCCCGGTGCCCTTCTTGGCCGTCTTGGTCGTGAAGAAGGGATCGTAGATGCGCGAAATGATCTCGGACGGAATGCCCTTGCCGGTGTCGGCGACATCCACGAGCGCCGAGGAACCGTTCGCCACGGTTCGAACGCTGAGCACGCCGCCCTCTTCCATCGCGTCCCGGGCGTTGAGAAGCAGGTTGAGGAACACCTGTTGCAGCTTGCTGTTATTCCCCTTGATCGGGGGCAGGACGTCGTCGAGGTTCAACTTCACGTCCACGCCGGCCTTGTTGAGCTGAGGCTCCAGCAGGCTGGCTGTTTCGCGAATCACGCGGTTGAGGTCCACGTCCTCGAACTCGGTTTGCGAGGTGCGTGAGAAGTTCAAGAGGGAATTGACGATCTCGCTCGCGCGGAAAGTCTGCCGGGCGATCTTCTCGAGCATCCGCGATTTCTGTTCGTCGCCGGAAACCTGTCGCGCCAGCATCTGGGCATAGGTCGAGATCACGGCCAGCGGCGTGTTCACTTCGTGCGCGACGCCGGCGGCCAGCAGCCCGATGGAGCTCAACTTGTCGGCTTGGACAAGCTGCTGCTCGAGTTCCGAGCGGTCCGTTATGTCGTCAAAAATAACCAGCCGCCCGATCCGCTCCAGGCTCTTGGAAACCAGCGGAGCCACGGCGATGTTCAGCACCGTTTCGCGCTCCGCCGCGGCCCCACCGCCGTTGCCTGAGCCTTTGCCATTTCGGGCGGGGGAGAGCGGACTCCGCCGCAGCTCGGACGGCACGGCGTCCGCCACCAGCTTGTACTTGTAAATGTGGTGGATTCCGTTCTCACCGCGCACGCGGTCGAATTCCTCGATCAGGTCGGGCGGGAACAGATCGCCCAGACGCCGGCCGGCGGCCAGTTGACGCGGAATGCCGGTCAGGATCTCGATCTGCGTGTTCCAGCTTTCGACGCGGTCTTCGAGGTCCGCCGCCAGTATGCCGACGTTGATGGATTCCACGATATTCTCGCTGAAATCCTTGAGCCTCTCATATTCCTCGACCTTCGTCTGGAGCGAGCGGTACAGGCGGGAATTCTCAATCGCGATACCCACATAGCCGGCCAGGGTAACGAGCAGCTCGACGTCGCCGCTGGTGAGGAAATCGCCCTTCAGCGTCCGGCTCGCGCCGAGGTAGGCGATGGTCCGGCCGCGCACGGTGCACGGCATGAAGTAGGTGAGATCCAGCGCGGCGATCGTGCGCCGCACCGAAGGCGGCCAGTCGTGCGACACCACATCCAGCGGATGGCGGGTTCGCTCGAAGAACAGGTACGGGCTGCCGGGCTCGACGGAGAGGAACGTAAGATCGAGCTCCCCGGCCGGGCGCGGCCGGCCCCCCACCGACTGATGCAGCCGGAACCGCCGGTCCGTCTCGTCGGACAGGAAAAAGGCCACGTGCTCAAGCGAGAGCGTGTGGATCAACCGCTCGCCGACCGACTGGAGCATCGCATCGAGGTCGGTTTCCGAGCTGAGCTCTCGCGCGAACTCGATCAGCGTGCGGCGATAGTCGTACCGGTCCTTGTAAAAGTAGTACCGGTCAAGCTGCTCCTGAATCCAGTTCCGGATGGGCTGAAAGACAAACGTAGCGATCACGATCAGGAGCACCACCGCCGTCGGGCTCATCTCCTGGAACCGCCCGAGCGAGAGGATGAGGCCGTATGTCACGCCCAGCACCGCCAGCGTAGCCAGCGTGTACGCGTAGCCTTGCTGGAAGATGACATCCACGTCCATCAGGCGATACCGCAGGACGGCGTAGGCCCAGGTGAGCGGAATCAACACCAGCGAGAACACCGCCATGCCGAGGTACGGGCCGGGTATGACGCCGAGCAGGTAAGGAACGACATAGATCAACGTGAACGGCAGGACCCCGAAGACGGCGCCGTTCCGAATCCACTTGAGCTGTTGGCGGCTGATCGGATCCTCGGCCCGCCGATAGGCAATCGCGGCGACGCCGGCTCCCAGCAAATACGTTCCGGCGAGGAACGCCAGCCAGAACTGGTCCATGACCCAACGGAGCTCCACCAGCGACATCGCCCGCACCTGTAAGGTTCCCGAGGCCAACCCGAGGTAGACGGCCAGAATGGCCAGGGCAGGCAGATACAGTACGGCGGCCCGGGTGAATCC
>CAYRPT010000289.1:0-5806 GCA_964425895.1 uncultured Solibacteraceae bacterium
CGACGCCATCGTCGTCAGCACGCAGCACGACGCCGCCGTCAAGCACAAGGCCCTGCGCGACGCGGTGATCGCCGAGGTCGTCGAGCCGGTGCTCCCGTCGAAGCTGATCGACAAGAAGACGAAGTACCACATCAACCCGACCGGCCGCTTCGTGCTCGGCGGACCGTACGCGGACGCGGGCCACACCGGCCGCAAGATCATCGTCGACACCTCCGGCGGCATGGGCCGCCACGGCGGCGGTGCTTTCTCCGGGAAGGATCCGACGAAGGTGGATCGCTCGGCTTGCTACATGGCCCGGTACGTCGCCAAGAACCTGGTCGCTGCGGGGCTGGCCGACCGGTGTGAAGTCCAGCTCGCCTATGCCATCGGCGTGGCCGAGCCCGTCAGCGTGCACGTGAACTCTTACGGCACGGGGAAGGTCGAGGACTCCCGGATGGCCGACACTGTGCGCGACATCTTCCCGCTGACGCCGAAGGCGATGATCAAGCATCTCGACCTTCAGCGCCCGATCTTCCGGAAGACGGCGGCGTTCGGGCATTTCGGCCGCACGGAGCCGTCGTTCACCTGGGAGAAGGCCGATAAGGCGGAGGTCCTCCGGCAGGCGTCCGGCCTGGCTGTCGAGGTCCAGCGGGCCTGAGGCCGGTGGCGCGTACGGGATTCGAAACGGAACAGAAGAAGACGAGAATCATGGCTACTACACCTATAGCTTGCGATGTGAAAGATCTGGCCCTGGCCGAGCTTGGGAAGCGGCGGACCGAGTGGGCCTCTCAGTCCATGCCCGTGCTTGCCTCCATACGGCGCGATTTCATCCGTGACCAGCCGCTCGAGGGCATCCGGATTTCAGCTTGCCTGCACGTAACCACTGAGACGGCCAACCTCATGGTGACCCTGCGGGATGGCGGCGCCTCGGTGGTGCTATGCGCATCCAACCCGCTCTCCACCCAGGATGACGTAGCGGCTACGTTGGTGAAGGACTACGGTATTCCGGTATTCGCCGTCAAGGGAGAGAATAACGATCTGTATTACCAGCACATCCAGGCGGCGATGGATCATCATCCGCAGATTACGATGGACGACGGCTGCGACCTGGTCACGCTGTTGCATCAAAAGAGGCCGCAACAGCTCGCCGAAGTGATCGGCGGCACCGAGGAAACGACCACGGGTGTCATCCGGCTGAAGGCCATGGCCAAGGACGGTGTGTTGCGGTACCCGGTGATCGCCATTAACGACGCGGCCACCAAGCACCTGTTCGACAACCGCTATGGCACCGGCCAAAGCACGATGGACGGCATCCTGCGAGCCACGAACTTCCTGATGGCCGGACTGAATTTCGTGGTCGGCGGCTACGGATGGTGCGGCCGCGGTGTGGCGATGCGGGCGCGCGGCCTGGGCGCCAACGTGATCGTGACCGAAGTGGATCCGATCCGCGCCCTGGAGGCGCTGATGGACGGCTATCGCGTGATGTCGATGGCCGAGGCCGCCACGATCGGAGATGTCTTCGTCACCGTCACCGGGGACAAGTCGGTGATCCGGTGCGAGCACTTCGAGAAGATGAAGAATGGAGCTATCCTCGCGAACTCCGGGCATTTCAACGTCGAGATCGATTTGACGGCGCTCGCGCAGATGTCCTCGTCGCGCCGCCAGACCCGCGACTTCGTCGAGGAGTTCCTGATGCCCGACGGCCGGCGGCTGTATGTGCTCGGCGAGGGCCGCCTGATCAATCTCGCGGCAGCCGAGGGGCATCCGGCCAGCGTCATGGATATGAGCTTCGCCAACCAGGCCCTGTCGGTGGACTACATGGTGAAGAACCACCAGGAACTGCCGTGTGATGTCTTCGCGGTTCCGAAGGAGCTCGACGACCGGGTCGCCCGGATGAAGCTGGAGTCGATGGGTGTGCGTATCGACGAGCTGACGCCCGAGCAGAAGAAGTATCTGGCCAGTTGGAGTGAAGGTACCTAAGAGACCCGGCAGCCCCGCCCGGCGGCCATCCGGCCGCACTGGTGTTCGAAAATGGAAATGACGTCTGGAGCAGGTTGCAAACAGAAGATCGACATCACCGTTCCCGTGGACGATGTCGAGCAAGAGACGGGCCGGATTGTAAATGAGCTGCGCGCCAAGGTGCAGCTTCCCGGCTTCCGCCGGGGGAAGGTGCCGGAAAGTCTCATCCGAAGCCGTTTCGCCGCCGAGATCCGCCACGACCTTCTCGATTCCTTGATTCCTCGGTTTCTGCGGGCCGAGTTTGAAAGGAACAATTTCGACGTCGTCGGAACTCCCGATATCACCGGCCTCCGCTTCGAGAAGGGGGAACCGCTCACCTTCACGGCCGAGTTCGAGGTATCCCCCAGTTTCGACCTCGGAGAGTACCGGGGCCTCGAGGTCGAGTACGAGGCGCCGGTGGTTGGCGACGAAGCAATCGAGCGGCGGATGGAGCAGCTCCGCGAGCAGAAAGCCGAGTACGTGAACCTCGATCCCCGCCCGGTGGGCGACGGCGACGTTGCGGTGGTCGCGCTGAACAGCCTGGCCGGCCTCGCGGGGGAGCCGATCCGCAATGATTCCATGATGCTCGAAGTCGGCCACCCGGAGACGATCGAGGATTTCAGCCGGAACCTGTTGGGCATGGAGCCGGGCGCGGAGAAGGAGTTCGACGTCACGTACCCCGCTGAACACAGCCAGCCGCGGCTGGCTGGTAAGACCGTGCGGTTTCACGTCGTCCTCAAAGCGGTCCGCCGCAAGGAGCTCCCGGAGGTGAACGACGAATTCGCGCGGGATCTGGGAGACTACCAGAATCTCGGCGAGCTGCGGGATGCGATCCGCGGCTCCCTGATGAACGAAAAGGAATTCCTGGCTCAGGAGCAGGCCAAGAACGCGCTGGTTGAGATGCTGGTGGACCGGCACGAATTTCCGGTTCCGGAGGCCTATGTGGAGGGCCAGATCGAGGCCACCTTGCGGCGCCGGATCCGCGAGCTGATGGATCAAGGATTGGACCCACGCAACCTCAAGCTCGATTGGGAGAAGATCAAGCAGGGCCAGCGCGAGCGGGCCGTGCGGGATGTCAAGGCTTCCCTCCTCATCGCGAAGATTGCGGACCGCGAAGCCATCGAAGTGACCCGCGACGAAGTGGAGCGGCATGTTCAGCGGATCGCCTCCGCGCGGCATGAACCGTTGGCCGCCGTGCGCAAGGAGTTGGAGGAGGAGGGTGAGCTTCCCCGGATCGCCACCAGGATCCGCACTGAGAAGACGCTCAGCTTTCTTTTCGAGCAGGCGCGAAAAGTGCCAAAGCGGTAGGCGCTGCGAAGCATAGGGCGATAGAGCGGAGAGACTGTGCCGGATCAACCGTTCAACGAACCCCGAATCGGGTTGAATCGAATCTACACGCGGCAGGGCGACGCCGGCGCCACGCGGCTGGTGGGGGGGCAGAGCGTACCCAAGGACGACCCCCGGATCGAATGCTACGGAACGGTCGACGAGCTGAATGCGTTCGTCGGCATGGCCTGCCTGACCGCTGGCGGACTCTCGGCGCGCGAGCCCCGTCTCAAGCCGCTGGCGGAGGCTCTTCTCCGGATTCAACACGAACTGTTCAACCTGGGGTCGATTCTGGCGACGCTGCCTGAGGACGTGCAGCCGAATCAGCCCCGGATCACCTCCGCTGACGTGGAAGCGCTTGAACGGGAGATCGACCAGTGCAACGCGGAGCTTCCCGGCTTGCGTTCGTTTGTGCTGCCGGGCGGCAGCCGCCTCAACACGGAGCTCCACGCTTGCCGCACGGTCTGCCGGCGGGCCGAGCGGGCTTTGGTCCACCTCTCGCGTGTTAGTTTCACACCCCAGGAATCGCTGCAGTACCTCAACCGCCTGAGCGACGTGTTTTTCGTCTGGAGCCGGTGGGTGAACCGGCTGCTGCACGTCGATGAGGTCCTCTGGAAGCCCAACGAGGCGGCCTCGGGGACACCCGAGTAGACCGAATCGGATCCGGCTCCGGGCCTCTTCGGGCGACGTGGACCTCCCTGTCGGCGGGACCGCCGCGGCCGCTCCCCGCCGGATGGCTACGACGTGAGGACCTGGATGGAGGCGCGGCAGAAGGCCGGCAAGTCGTCCGGCTTGCGCGACGTGACCAGATTCCTGTCGACGACAACCTCCTGGTCGATCCATTGCGCGCCGGCATTGATCAGATCGTCCTTGATGGCGAAGAACGACGTGACTGTGCGGCCCTTTAACATGCCATGCGCCGAGCAAAGCAGCCAGCCGCCATGGCAAATGGAGGCCACCAGCTTGCCCTGGGCGTTGAGGTCGGCCACAAATCGCGCCGGCTCGGCGTGGCGCCGCATGTGGTCCGGCGCGTAGCCGCCCGGTATCACCACGCCGTCGTAGTCCGCCGCCTTGAGGTCCGCGTAGGATCTGTCGGCCTTGGCCGGATAGCCGAGCTTGCTGGCGTAAGTCTCTCCGGCCTTGGGACCCACCAGGTGCACCTCCGCACCCGCCTCCAGGAAGCGGTAATACGGATACCAAACCTCCATCTCCTGGTACACGCTGTCTACCAGGACCGCGATTCGCTTACCTTCGAGTTCCATAGACCTTCATTGTAGTGGGTCGGCCAGTGCCGGCACCGCGCCGCCACTCCCGTGATGCGCGTCCATGGGGCTTGCGGCGCGTTTTCTCAATGCCTCTCCCTGGTCCGCGGCAAGTCTCGCCGGCGGCCCGTCAGTCGTCCGGCCGGCGGCCGGTGATTCCCCAGATCAGGCGATGGAGAGGATCGGGGTCGGACGTGCGGAAGTCCACCCACGTCATTGCCTTGAGAAAGATCGGCAACTCGGGCTGCAAGGGCGCATCAGGGAGCAGGACGGGGATGACCGGCGCCTGGCGCGCTACGAACTCCCGCAGGAATCCGTACAGCTCCTGTTGCTGCCAGGGGCCGATGCCGGCGGCGCCGACGAGAACCGCCGCGGTACGGATGGAGCCGATCTGCTTCTCCAGGAGCGGCTGCCAAGGCTGACCCGGCGGAAGCTCCCACTCGTCCAGCCAGGGCAGTACGCCGGCTTCCTTAAGCTGTTGGGCGATACGGCGGACGGCAGGCTTGTCCGCTCCATTGTGGCACAGGAAAACATCGAATTCGCCCAGAAGGCGCTTCCGCTCGAGCTCGCGGCGCCAGGCCGGAGGCTCGGAAGCGGTGGGCGGCGCTAACGGGGTTCCGGCCGGCTCCGCGCGCGCGGCGGCGGCGGTCGCCTCCGACTCGAACGAAAGAACCGGGATGTCCGGCGCACGGGTCAACAAACGAACGGGAACCGCCTGGGAACCGCCCCCTACGAACGCCGCCCGCAGCGTGGCGTCGAGTTCGCGCGCCGGCAGGCCCGCCAGCAGGCCGGCGCAAAGCTTCGAAACGAAGGTTCGCTGCGGCGCACCGTCGAGGGGAGGGGCAGTGACGACCGCCCCCACGCCCCGTTCGAGCAGGTCGTCCGCCAGCGCTTCGAAGCAGAAGCTCTCGGCGTCGCAGGCCTGGAGCACGAGGATTCGCACGGCAGGGCTCTTGGCGACCAACGCCGCGAAGTAGTCCGAAGTGAGGTTACGGGCGCCGCCGCCGGAGGACTCGAGCGCGAGCGTGGCGTAGCGCGCAGCCGCCCGCATGCGGGCGTGGCCGGCAAAGTAGAGGGCGTGCCATGGCGTCTCGGCAAGCCGCCGCTTGAGAGCGGTCTCCGTTGCTTCGCCCAGCCGCTCAACAATCACCCGTCCCTGTTGTGAGAGCCCCTCGAGCGCGGCGGAGATGTCACGCCAGAGCCGCTCCGCGTCGAAGCGCGGGAGATCCTTGGGAGAAGGC
>CAYRPT010000290.1:0-5791 GCA_964425895.1 uncultured Solibacteraceae bacterium
GACCGCGCGGCAGCCGTACTTCTTGGCGGCGGTGATTACGATGCGCCCGTCACCCGAGCCGAGATCGTAAACCACATCGGTCTTCTTCACCCCGGCGAGTTCGAGCATGCCCTCCACCACCACCTCAGGCGTGGGAACGAAGGGGACATCCCCATAGAAATAGTCGTCCTCGTACTGGGGCCAACAAGGCGAAGCGAGGAAAACGAACCCGATCACCACCGGGAGAACAACTCGCAGGCTACCCATCAAAGCAACCCTCCAAATTGAGAAGCGGACCGGCGCCACGCGCCTGCGCTCAAGCGTATCACAAACAGGGGCGCCCGGCATTTCCCACTTCTCGCCGCCATGCAGGGCACGGGTCGAACTCGAGCTTCGGCCTTAGTACGGATAGTACCAAGGCCTGTCAATTTGAACCTTTTCTATTGGTTACAACTGTGTCATGCTCAACTCATCGGTGAGTGAAACGGGCGCTTGACGCGGTAGGCTCGCTGAAGCTTCCGGGGCCGGTTCTTCAGTTACGGAGGAGCGAGGAACCGGTCCCCGGATCTATCCCTATCCCTGATCGGCCACCAGCGTTGCCAGACCCAGTATCCCGGTGTGGCGTTCCATGCGGCCGCGGAGTTCCCGGCGGGCGCGGAGGAGGCGGGATTTGACCGCCGAAACGGTGATCCCCAGTTCCATGGCGATCTCCTGGGCGGACTTCCGCTCCAGTTCCTTTTGCAGAACCTGGCTCAAGATCGGCGGAATCCTGCGGACTTCCGCCCGCAGGCGGTGTTCCACTTGCGACTGGCCCAGCACGGCCTCCGGCGACCGGCGTGAGTCTCGCAGTTCCAGCGTGACGGGACGCTCACCGACAGTCACGTCATCGATAGAGAACGTGGGCCGGCGCTTCGCGGAGCGCAGGCGCATCAGGCACTGATTGATCACGATCCGGTTGAGCCAGGTGGTGAACTCCGCCTCCCGCTGGAATCGGTCCAGGTTGGTGTACGCCTTCCAGAAGGCGGTCTGGACTTCGTCTTCCGCGTCCTCGCGGTTCCGCAGGATGGACAGCGCGAGTTTGAGGGAGTTCGTGCGATGCCGTCCGAAGAGCTCCGCAAACGCGTCGTCGTTTCCCCGCTGGGCGAGGGTAACGAGTTCGGCGTCGCTCATACGTTGGTGATTCGGAAGTTCCTTATCCATCAGGGCCTCTTTTCCCGATTTGGTGAGCCGTCCGACAACTCCCAAGACCCGATGGTAGAAGGGAAAACAGATCGCCACTACTCGAAGATTTACGGGGAAATCGGACAATTACTTCGGGGAAGCGGCGTCGTGGGACCGGATGCACGCCGGCGAAATGAACGAGCCGCCCCTCAGCACTTCCTCCAGCGCCACCGGCAGATCCTCGGCGGCGTGACGCTTGGCCACGAATCCGGCGGCGCCGCCGCGGATGGCTTCCTCGATTACTGAAGGATCCAGCAGCTCGCTCACGAAGATCACCTTGATCGCCGGCAGTTCTTCCCTCAGGAGCCGCAACGCGTCAAGGCCGCTCACTCCCGGCATCAGGATGTCGGAGATCACTACCTCCGGCCGCTGGTCCCGGCAAACCGCAATCAGTTCGGCGCCATCGGCGGCGGTGCCGGCAATGCGGCACTTCGGGGTGAGCAACCGGCGGAGGCGTTCGCGTATCGGCTCATGATCGTCGGCAATCACCACTACCGGTTGGTTCACCAGGAGAATCCGAGGGGATACTTCCCCAGTCCCATCTGGGAGTTTCGCCGCGCATCCGGGCGCTCGGGCCCTCACGCGAACGTTCACTCCCACGTCCAGTATGGGGTCCGGCGCCGGCGGGAGATACTCGCAAACTTCCCAGGTTTGACGGCCAGTACGGTGCTACTCTCTTGCCGGAAGAGCGCACTCGACAGCTCCGCCGCGGAGCCCGAGACTAGCCGCCGATCATCCCATGGCGGATGGCATACTGCGTGAGCTCCGCGGTCGTCCGTAGATTCAGCTTCCCCATCGCGTTGTACTTGTGGAACTCCACCGTGCGAGTCGAGACATTGAGCAGTCCCGCCACTTCCTTGGTCGATCGTCCCTCCGCCACCAGTTGGAGAACATGGCGCTCGCGGGCCGTCAGCTTGACGGACGGCTTGCCGGGAGTACTGCGTCCGTGGAGGAGGGCATCGAGCAGACCTCCAGCGATGGCGGGGGTGACGTAGGTGCGTCCTTTGAGCACTTCACGGATCGCGGTGAGCAGCTCCTCGGCGGCGGATTGCTTCAGGAGATAACCGGAAGCGCCGGCCTCAAGCGCCTCGGTCGCCATCGTCACGTCGCCGTGCATGGTGAGGATGATGACTTTGGCCGTAACGCCACGCTTCCTTAGTTCGCGGGTCGCCTCGAGGCCGTTGCACAGCGGCATGGAGATGTCGGCTACCACGACGTCCGGCTTGAGCGATTCGGCCCGTTCGAGAAGCTCTCGACCGTCGGACGCCGTACCGGCGACCTCGAACTCGGGCTCGACTAGGCGGCAGAGCCCGGCCACCAGCATGGCGTGGTCGTCGGCGAAAAGGAGACGGGGGCGCTTCACTTCCGATCCAGATCCATCGGTACACGCACCTCGATGCGCGTTCCGGCCCCCGGCGCACTCTCTATCATGAAGCAGCCGCCCGCGAGGTTGGTTCGCTCTTCCATGCTGGCGAGCCCCAAACCCGCCTGCGTCCTGGCCGAAGCGACATCGAAGCCGCATCCGTCATCTTCGATAACCATTTCCAGTTGTCCGTTCACCACGCACAAGCGGGCCCTGACGAGAGACGCACGGCCGTGCCGGACGGCGTTACGCAACGCTTCCTGGAACAAACGGTACAAGCACAGGCGCACCGCCGGCTCGATCTCCCGGTCGGGGGCGCCCATGTCCAAACGCACCTCGACGCCATGGGCCTGGGTGACCTCGGCAGCAAGCGTTCTAAGGGCGGCGCCCAACCCAAGGTGCTCGAGCGACGCCGGGTGCAACTGGTGGGAGATCCGCCGGACCTGCTCAGAAAGTTCGAAGGTGTTCTGCTGGAGCCGCCGGATTTCCTCGCGCGAGCCGCCCTCCACCGTCTGAGCCAGCATGCCGAGCTCAATGGCCAGCATGGCGATTCCCTGATTCAATCCATCGTGCAGTTCCCGGGCCAAGCGGCGGCGCTCCTCCTCCTGCCCGTTGATGAGACCCGTCGTGACCAGCTTCAGACGTTCATGGTCGAGAAGCTTGCCCTCCATCAGCTTGCGTTCCGTGATATCGACGTGGAGCAGGACAGCTCCGCCGGGACCGGGACCCAGCCCGCTGGCCCGGAGGAGGAACCACCGCTGCTCGGTCGGAGAATGGCAGGGGTACTCGTAACAAAACTCGCCGCGCTCCCCGCGGAGAACGCCCGCGAGCGCCACCGCCACCTCTCCAGCGCCGCCGGCGGCCTCACCGTCCGCAGGCCGGCATACGGTGAGGTAATCGATGCCGACGCCCGTTTTGGCCGGCAGGCCACCGTTTTCGCGCGCGAAGCGCTCCCAGGCGGCATTGGTGGCGATAATCGTCCCGCTGCGGTCGAGCACGGCGACATGGGCAGCCAGCGAGTCGAGCACGGCGCGCGTCAGTTCCTCGCTTCTCAGGGGGACTGCTGCCGCCGCCGCCGCGGAGTCCGGCTCCTGGACGATTCCGCCGATCCCCACGACCGCTCCGTCACCGTTGCGGATCGCGTAGTAGGTGTGGAGCCGGAAGCCCTGATCTAGCTGCTCCACCCAAGGCGCAGCGGGCAGCGGCATCCGTGGCGTCGCCCCCCCGCTCCGAAACACCTCCTCGAGCCTGGGGATCAGGTCTGCCGCCAGGTGCGGATGAAGATCGGCGAAGCGCCGCCCGACATGCATCTTGGGCACGCGGCCGCTCATAGCCGCGTACGCCTCATTCACCCGGACGAACTCGAGATTCCGGTTCAGAATGCACAACGCGACCGGCGCGCTCGCATAAAACTGCTCCACTTCCCCCGCCGGCCCCCCTAGAGGAGCCGGCCGCGCCTCCGCGCGTGGTGCCCGCATGGGTTTTCCCTCACCGTCGCCCCCATCGTAGCAAACCCCCGGAAACGGTATCCCGTCGGGGCTCTCCGCCCGTTCCTTCACCCGGCACGCGCCGGGCGCCTCGCTGTACACTGAGACTTTATGCCCTCCTCGTACCCCCCGATCGATCCGCCGCGCCGCCTGCTGATGGGCCCGGGGCCAAGCCCGGTGGAACCGCGCGTTTATGAGGCGATGAGCCGGCCCGTGGTCGGGCACCTGGACCCTTACTTCTTCCAGATTGCCGGCGAGGTCCACGACCTGCTCGACGAAGTGTTCGGTACGGAGAACAACTTCACGGTCGCCATCTCGGGGACGGGGACCTCGGGGATGGAGACGGCCGTGTGCAACTTCGTGGAGAGCGGCACCAAGGTCGCCGTCTTCGCGAACGGGTACTTCTGCGATCGCATCTCCGACATGGTGCGCCGCCAGGGCGCTGAGCTGGTGCGGTTCGAGAAGCCGTGGGGTGAGGTGTTTGATGACGACGAGGCGCGCGGCTTTCTTCTTCGCGAGCGGCCCCAGGTGGCGGCCTTCGTGCACGCCGAAACCTCCACCGGCGCCCTGCAACGAGGTGAGGCCATCTGCCAGGCCGCGCACGAGATCGGTGCGTTTGTGATCGCCGACACCGTCACCTCGCTCGGCAACGTGCCCGTCAACGTGGACGCCACCGGCATCGACATCGCCTACAGTTGTTCGCAAAAGGGGTTGGCTTGCCCGCCGGGCCTGGCTCCCGTAACTATCTCGCCCCGGGCGCTGGACTGGCTGCGGAAGCGCGGGACGATAAATCGCTCGTTCTATCTCGATCTCAAGCTCCTCGATGAATACTTCCTCAGCGCCCACCGGTACCATCACACCGCGCCGGTCTCGATGTTCTATGCGCTTCGAGAAGCCCTGGCGATCATCCACGAAGAAGGAGTTGAGAACCGCTTCCAACGCATCGCACGGAATCACCACGCGTTCGTGGCCGGCATCGAGGCGATGGGCCTGAAGATGCTCGTGCCGGAGCCGCACCGGTTGCTTCCGCTCAACACACCGTGCGTGCCGGACGGGGTCAGCGACGCCAAGGTCCGTCAGCGTATGCTCGACCGCGACGGGATCGAGATTCTTGGCGGCTTCGGTCCACTGGCGGGCAAGGTCTGGCGCATCGGCATCATGGGCGCGGGCTCAACGCGCGAAAACGTTCTCCGGGTGCTCGACTCGCTGGAGGAGGCGCTGCTGGCCGAGGGTTACCAGCCGAAGTGCAGCGCCCGGGATGGGGCGGAGGCTTGCTGGGCCGCCGCCGTCGGCGACTGACGACCCGCCGCGCGCGCCGGCACGCCCGGCAGGCGGTGTGGAGCTCGCCGCGCATCATTTCCTTCGGACTTACTTCAGATCCGCGATCGCCGCGCCAAAGTTGATGTGGAACGGCTGGCCGCCGATCACCAGGGCCGGCACCGACTTCACACCCGCTTGCTCGGCCTCGGCGATCCGTCCCCGGGACTCACCGAGGTGCACCACCTCCACCTGGTACCTCGCCGGGTCCAGCGCCTGGACAAACTGCTGCTCCGCGGAAACACATACCGGGCATCCGGCGTGGTAGAAAACCGCTTTGGTCGTCATCTGTCAGCTCCTCTCAGAGATAGTATTGAATCGATACTATCAGTATCGCCGCCCGGGCGGCGCTTGTCAAGATCTTTTCGAGTCGATACGATAGGCTCATGGACGCGGTTCGTCTCTATGACGTGCTGGAGCGTCT
>CAYRPT010000291.1:0-5783 GCA_964425895.1 uncultured Solibacteraceae bacterium
GCGGCCGCTGGCTGCTATACTCGGGGCATATGCTTGGGGGCGATCTCTGGGAATGGCGCCGCCTCGCCCGCAGCCAGCGGACTCCCCTCCACGTGATCCTGTTCGTAACCGACCACTGCAACGCCCGGTGCAGCACCTGCTTCTACTGGCAAAACCTCAATCAGGGCGAGTCGCTCCAACCGGATCATATCGAGCGGATCTCGGACTCGCTCGACGCCATCCGATGGCTGGACATCTCCGGGGGGGAGCCCTTTCTGCGACGGGACTTGGCTGCGATCTGTCACCGCTTCGTGCGCCACAACGGCGCCCGCTTTCTCAACATTCCGACGAACGCGATTCAGACGGAGACGACGGTGCGCATCACGTCGGAGATCCTGTCGGTCGCCGAGCCCATCCGTCTCAACGTCGCCATCTCGCTCGACGGCATCGGCGAAAACCACGACCGCGTGCGCGGCGTGCCCGGCAACTATGCGAAGGCGATGGCTACGCTGACACGCCTCAGCGAGATCCGGCGGAACGACCCCCGCCTGGCGCTCAGCGTCGTCACGACGGTGATGCGCCATAACATCGACGACGTCAAGGAATTGCTGCGCCTGGGCGTCGAGCAGTGGGATCTCAACTACCACAGCTTGAACATCCTCCGGGGCGCGCCGATGGACGTCAACCTTCAGCCCCCGACGCCGGAGCAGTTCGCCGAAGTGTCCCGGATTCAGGTGCGCCAGTGCCGGCGGTACTTTCGCGGGAGATATGGCGTCCTTTGGGGATGGCTCACCACGGCCGGACGATACGCACTGAATCGTTACTACATGAAGGAGCTCGAAGGCAGGCCCCAGGACATCGCCTGCAACGCCGGCCGCATCAGTTGTGTCATCGACGCCAACGGCGACGTCTATTTCTGCGAGTTGCTCCGGAAGGTCGGCAATCTGAAGGACTATAATTGGGACTTCCAGCGGCTATGGTACGACTTCGAGGCGCAGCAGCTTCGCGCCCGGGTCGGCCACTGCCACTGCACCCACGAATGCTTTCACACCAAGAATCTCATCTTCACTCCGCTTCAGATGCTCTAGCGGCAGGCGGCACGGGGAGGACTCCAGGGCCGGCCGGCCGGGACAGGGCCGTGTAGTGTTCCGCCCCGGCTTGCGCGCGCGTCTCGAGCCGCTCGTCCCGCGTTTCGTCCTGCGCTGGGTGGATCCGTTCCACACCCGCCTCAACGTGCGCCTGGCCGCCTCAGCGGCCTCGCTTCCGCCCGGCAGCCGCGTGTTGGACGTCGGCGCGGGCCAGAGCCCGCACGCATCCCTATTCGCCCACACCGCCTATATCACGATCGACCGCGGGATCGGGGACGTCACCTGGGACTACTCGCGAATCGGCCTGGTCGGCGATGCCCACCGCCTCCCGTTTCGGGACGCCAGCTTCGACGCGGTGGTGAATATTCAGGTGCTCGAACACCTGAACGAACCAGCCGCCGCCATCGCCGAGTTCGCCCGCGTGCTCAAACCGGGCGGACGCTTGTTTCTCAGCACCGTCATGTGTTGGGAGATTCACCAACACCCCAACGATTTTTTCCGCTTCACCAAGTACGGATTAGAGCACCTGTTCCGCCGTGCCGGCTTGGTGGGGATCGAGGTCGAGGCGCTCGGAGGCTACTTCTGGCTGTTGGCGTTTCGGCTGATGAACATCCTGAGTTTCTTCCAGTCGGGCTGGCGATGGGCAATCTTCCTCCTGCTGGCGCCGGTTTTCGGTTTCCTCGTGCCCGCCGCGCTGTACTTCCTCGACCGCTTCGACACCCGCCGCGACTACACCCTGGGCTACTTCTGCCAGTGCCGCCGCCATGCCGGCTGAGATCAGCGTCATCGTCATCACCTGGAACCGGGCCGGGCTTCTTCGCCAGGCGCTGGCCAGTCTCGTCCACCAGCACCGCCCGGTTTCGGAGGTGGTCGTGATTGATAACGGGCCCGGCCCGGAAACAGCGGAAGCGGCGCGCTGGGCCGCCGAAAGCATCCCCCTCCGCTATTGCCCCGAGCCGCGCCGCGGCTACGGAGCCGCCCGGAACCGCGGCTTGCGCGAAGCCTCGGGCCGGTGGCTCCTTTTCCTCGACGACGATTGCGTTGCCGAACCGGACTGGACGGCCAGGCTGATCGCGCCGCTCCAATGCGGCGAGGCGGAACTCGTCGGCGGATCGCGCGACTGCATCCAACCGGGACTCGCCGCCCGCCTCGACTACCTCTCGGCCGACGCGCCCGTGTTGCACCCCGCCCTGCCGCGCCGATACGTGAATCACCTTTCCACCTCCAACCTCGCCATGGCGCGCGACACCGCCGCGCGTGTAGGCTGGTTCGACGAGCAGCTCTCCACCTGCGAGGACCGCGATTTCTGCGTCCGTGCGGGCGCGCTGGGATGCCGCCTCCTCTACGAGCCCGGGGCCCTGGTGCATCACCAGCCGCCGATCCACCACCTCGGTGACTACCTCCGGCGCATGACCCGCTACGGCCGCGGAACCTCGGAGTATTTCCTCCTCCATCGGGAAAGGGAGCGCCTCGCGAAGATCTTTCCCGCTTCGCCGGCCCTGCGGCTCCTGCTGCTGCCCGCACTGGCCGCCCTGGGCTCGGCTTACCTGGTGGCGAAGAACTGGCCGCGCGAACCCGCGGCCCTTTGGCTGAGCCCCTTGCTCTGCTGTGGCCAGTTGGCCTGGCACTGGGGAGGTTTCCAGGCGGTCAGGACACGGCTCCGGCCCGTCCGTTCGTAGCGCGCTGTCCACCGCGAACCAGCCGCGCCCTCACTGAAGCTGCGCGAGCAATTCGCGGATCCGCTTCTCCTCTTCAGCGTTCGCGGCCCGCTGCAAGGCGGTCTCCGCCTCCCGCCGGGCGGCCGGACGATCACCTTTTTGCATCAGCGCCATCGCATAGCGGTAACGCCAGGTCGACCTTTGTGGGTAGCGATCCACTAAACCCCGATAGATCTCGATCGCCTCGTCGCTGCGGTTCTTCCTGTAATAGATCCAGGCCAGCGTCTCGGCCACGAAGCCGTTGCCCGGAGCGCGGCTAACCGCCCGCTGTGCCAGTGTCAGCGCCGTGTCGAGGGTTGCCGGCGAATCGGCGAGGATATAGGCCATGTTGTTCAGCGCCACGGGATTGTCCGGCGCCAGCTCCAGTATTCCCTGGAGGATCCTCCGTGCCTCCTCGAACCGGCCGGTTTCCCCCATCAACATCGAAAGCCTCAGGTTCGCCGTCAAATTTCGCGGCTGCACCCGGACCGCTTCCCGGAAGTGGCGCTCGGCTCCCCCGAGATCGCGCACTTGGTAGTAAGCCAGCCCGAGTGCCACCTGGACATCGGTCTGGTTGGGGTCGGTCTCGAGAATCGCCGAATAGTCCGCAATCGCCCGTTCGAAATCCTTGGCCACCATGGCGACCTGCGCTGAAATCAGCCGGAGCCGCCGGGACCCCGGGCTCTTCTGCAACTCCGCGTCCAGCAGCCGCTGAGCCTGCTCCGGACGCCCTTCCGCCACGTAGAGACCAATCAAACCGCGAATGCCGCGCGAATCCTGCGGCGCCGTGCGGTACAGTCGCTGGAGGATGCCTTCAGCCTCGCGGTACCGGCGCTCCGCCACGTTGAGCGCCGCCATAAGGAACTGCGCATCTGGCTGGTCCGGCTGGGTCCGGAGAACCGCCTCCAGCGTCTCGCGTGCCTGGCTAAACTCCTGAATGCGAATGGATGCGTCCGCGCGCACAATCCGTCCTCGAAGGCTGGCTGGGTTGATCTTCAGAATCTCGTCGGCAAGCTGCGCCGCCATGGCCGGTTGGCTCCGGTCCAGGTAGATTCGGGCCAGGTGGTAGCGCGGCGCCTCATAGGCCGGCAGCAGGCCGATGGCCTCTTGAAACCGGACCATGGCCTTGTCGGCGTCGCTCATCAGCAGGTGGGCCAGGCCAAGGTGATAGCGCAGCACCGGGTTGTTCGGCATTTCGGCCAGCGCGGTTTCCATGTCGGCGAGCGCGGCCTCGGTGCTTTTGGCGTCGCCGCCAAACAGCCGCAGCGAGCCCAGCAAGGCCCTGGCCGGCATGTTCTTGGGATCATCCTTTACGATCTCTTCAACCAAGGCGAGCGCGTCGGCTCCGCGGCCGGCCATCGTCATCGCCTCGGCCACCCGCACTCTGAGGAACGATGCCTCTGCGACATGCTTCTCCGCCAGTTGCTGGTAGTACGGTATCGCCAGTTCCGGACGCCCTGTCCGCTCAAAGAATTCGGCAATCTGGACGCCGGTGGTCACGCTGGCGTCGGCCCGTGGGCGTAGGTCCTCTAGTACCTCCGCCTCCCGGGCGGACTTCCCCGTGCGATGGTAGTGGGCCGCAAGCTGCAACCGGAACACATCGTTCTCCGGATTCCGCTCACACTTCGTCTCGATGAGCTTCTCCGCCTCCTCCGCCCGGCCCTGTCGTAGGTAGATCAGATACAGCCGGTCATACATGTCGCCGTTGGCGGGATCCTCGGCCATAGTCGCGGTGGCGACCGACTCGGCCTCAGCCAAGTCGCCCGCTTCGAGCAACCCCAGCACCAGCAGCGAAGTGACCCGGGCGTCACCGGGTTTTGCCTCCAACGCGTTTCGGAACGAGGCCACCGCCGCGCCGTGCCGGCCCTCCATGAAGTCGATCTGCCCCCGGACGCGGTACACCTCGAAGGCGCTCGTGCCCTGCCGCTCGGCCCGGCTCATTAGATCCCTAAGCTCAAGAAGATACACATCCCGCCGAAACGGCGTCTGGGCCACCGCCCCCAAGTAAACATCGCAGAGCATCGCGAACGCTTCCGCGTTCTTCGGCTGGAGTTCCACGGCCCGGTGCAGCGACCGGACCGCCTCCACCGCCCGCCCCAGCTTCAACTGGGCCTTCGCGAGCCGGAAGTAGCCCTCGCCGAACAGACGATCCTGCTGCACCGCCCGCGCGTACATCAGGGCCGCTTCCCGATACTCGCCCTTCCCGAAGTAGAGGTCGCCGCTCGCCAGAAGCCTCTGCTTGGTAACCTCGGGATTGCCGGTGCAGCCGGCCAACACAAACAAGGTGAGGCCAAGCGCGGCGGTGGGTAGTCGACGGTTCATGCAAGGCCCCCACGTTGGGGCGCGATGGAATCAGGATACCATCGCCGCACCCGTGATCCGCTGCGGGAAAGCTAAAGGTGAGCGATCCGAATGCCGATAACGCACATGTAGCGTGTCACGTCATCCGATGGCCTCGACCAGGGTTCGTATGTCCCTTTTTCACGACGTTGTAGTACCGCTGGAACAAATCCGTGCCGGAAAAGATGCGCCGTCTTGCATGCATCAGGGCATTTCAGGCATACTTGAGAGAGTTATGCGAACTGCTCGCGGGGGAAGTGTCGGGTGCTGGTCGGAGGGGCCAGTGAAAGACATTAGCCGTATCCTTTGTTTGGTTCTATTGACGGCTGCGGTGGCTTCGGCGGAGTTCATCCTGAATGGGGACTTCGAAACAGGCGACGGGCGCGTCGGCCTGACGAACAGCACCGCTCTCGATTCGTTGGCCGGCGGCAACGAATGGTGGGACACCTATCTCGCGTTGCCGGGTGGCGGCGGCGGAGATGCCTGGGTCGTGGGAGCGAACGGGATCCAGTTCGAGGTGCAGCGCCGGAACGAGGTCAACAATCTGGTCGAGCTGGATGGCCACGGCTTGGAGGGCGCCGCCAATCCGTACTTCGGATACAACGGTTCCATCGGCCAGGCGGTGACCATCGACGACGGGGGAATGCCGCTACAGCTCTCATTCGACTATAGAAGCCGC
>CAYRPT010000292.1:0-5756 GCA_964425895.1 uncultured Solibacteraceae bacterium
CTCGTCGATCAGAATCGAGTCCACTTCGTCGACGATCGCATAGTGGAAGTCGCGCTGGACGCAATCCTCCAGCCGGAACTTCATGTTATCGCGCAGGTAGTCGAAGCCGAACTCGTTGTTCGTTCCGTAGGTGATGTCGGAGCCGTAGCTGCGTTGGCGCTCGGCGTCCGTAAGGTCGTGCACGATCACGCCGACGCTCATCCCGAGGAACCGGTACAGCTTCCCCATCCACTCGGCGTCGCGCCGGGCCAGGTAATCGTTCACCGTAACGACATGCACCCCGCGCCCGGTGAGCGCGTTGAGGTAAACGGGGAGCGTGGCCACCAGCGTTTTTCCTTCGCCGGTTTTCATTTCGGCGATCTTGCCGCGGTGCAGGACGATGCCGCCGATAAGCTGCACGTCGTAATGCCGCATGCCGAGAGCCCGGCGGCCGGCCTCCCGCCCGACGGCGAACGCTTCGACGAGGATGTCGTCCGTGCTCGCGCCCTGCGCCAGCTTCTCCTTGAACGCCGCCGACTTGCCCGCCAGCTCCGCGTCGGAGAGCTTCCGGAGCTCCGGTTCCAGCGCGCCGATCGCCGACACGATCGGCCACATCTGTTTGAGCTCGCGCTCATTCTTCGTGCCGAAAATCTTGGCGAGGATCGCGTCGATCATAGGCGGGGGCTGCCTCTCTATTGTACCCCAGCACGTTTTCCGGAAGAGGAAGAAACAACGCCCGCGACACCGGCTTGGAATGCCGCTGCGCACGGCACCGCGATGCGCCGCCGCGGATGGCCGCCCGGCGGTGGGCCGGGATGCGGCCGGGCTTCCGCCGGTCAGCGTGTATTATCATGAGGCCAGTTGGAGAAGCTCGTTTATGAAATCTGCTTTGCGTTTTGCCCTGATTCCGCTCCTCATCGGCCTTGCCTCTGATACGCTCGCGGCTCAGCCGCCGGGCCCAGCCAAGAAGAGGCTATTGGCAATCGGAGCGGTCGAAGGCTTCCAGCACGATGCGACCTCTCACGGGCTGGCTACGATCTGGAAGATCGGCCAGGAGTCCGGCCTGTTCGACACCTATATCCGCACCGACACCGAGCTCATCACCAAGAAGAAACTCGGCCGGAACGCCAAGAACCTCGATTACTTCGACGCCATTCTTTTCTACACGACCGGCGAACTCCGGATGGACGAACAACAGAAGGCCGACTTCCTTTCCTTCATCCGCGAGGACGGCAAGGGATTCATCGCGGTGCATTCGGCCAACGATACCTTCTACCAGTGGCCGGAGTACGGCGAGTTGGTCGGGGGCTATTTCGACGGCCATCCCTGGAATACCTTTAACGCTCCGATCGTCGTAGAAGACCGCCAGTTTCCGGCGGCCGCGCATTTCCCCAAGGAGTTCAGCATCCACGACGAGATTTACCAGGCCCGGAGCTTCGACCGCTCCCGAGTGCGCGTCCTGATGCGTCTGGATGAATCCAAGCTCGATATGAAAGTCAAGGGAGTGAAGAGGACCGACGGCGATTTCGCGGTCGCTTGGGCGCGCAACTACGGCCAGGGGCGGGTCTTCTACAGCAGCTTCGGCCATACCGAAAGCTCCTGGGATCGCCCGGACATTCAGAAGATGTGGCTCGAAGCGATCCGGTGGTGCATGGGACTCAGCAAGGGGGACGCCACGCCCCGCCCGCGGCCCTGAAAGGCCGCCGGCCGGCGCCGGGGCCCCGTGGTTTCTTTTTCCCTTTCGACCGACGCGCCTTAGCACGTCATGTGCAGGATCGCGTTGGTCTCCGGCGGGTTCGCCTTCAACGTCCGTATTGCATCGGGAGTCCGTTGGATCACCAGCTTGACCTTCCGCCGCCGCGCCTCAGCGATGACGTCGTCGAGCACCGGCATCTGACCCATCGCTCCGGTACCGATCACGAGCTCGCGGCAGTTCCAGGGAATCTCTTCCCGAACTGATAACGGCGTATGCCCGTAGAGTTCGCGTTGCTCCGCCGAGGCTTTCTTGTGGCGCTTTCGCACCTCCCCCTGGTCAATCACGATGTCGGTGTGGTAGGTAACCCCGTCGACCGACAAGGAACCAAATTGGTACACTCCGAACCTCATGGCCGCCTCCGGCGGTCATTATACCGAGGATCAAGACATCACGGCCCTAAAATATCAAAATATTCCGCCCGCTCCGGAAAGGACCGATCCCTCCCGGGCCGGCTTCTCAACACATGTGACAATCAACTCCATGATCCGCTATCACCGCGGGAACAGACTTGACCTGGATGAGGTCATCGACCTGTACCGGGCCTCGACATTGGGCGAACGCCGCCCCGTCGATGACCGCGAGCGCATGGCCGCCATGCTCTCGCGCGCCAACCTGGTCATCACCGCCTGGGATGGCCCTTTGCTTGTCGGCATATCCCGCTCTCTCTCCGACTTTGCCTACGTCACCTACCTTTCTGACCTGGCGGTGCGGCTGTCTCACCAGCGCCGCGGCATTGGCCGAGAGCTGATCCGGCGCACGCAGGCCGCCGCACCGGAGGCAGGCATTGTCCTGCTGGCCGCCCCGAAAGCGGTGGAGTACTACCCGCACATCGGCTTCGCCCGCCATACGTCGGCCTGGACTCTGGGGCCGGACAAAGAAGTGCGCTGAGGGCTTTCGATACATTTCCGGTAACCTTCCGCCGGTTGCCGTCATCTAAAGGAGCGTTGTCCGATGTGGAGTGAGAGGTGTGCCTCTCCCATCCTTCGCATCGGCTTCGAAGCTGGGAAACAACCTGGGTTGACCGTGTTGGACCCGAAAAGGCACCCACATTGGCGGATACTGTCGGCCGCCGTCTTCGTCGGCCTGCTAACCGGCGGGGCTTGGCTCGTCGCACGGGCCGAGGCAACGCTGGTACGCACCCCTCGCGCCCGGACCGCGGGAATGAGGCTGCCCGAGGGAGACCACGATCTCGCACATGAATCCGCGCTGGAGCGGACCGAGTTCACGGACGTCGATCTCACGTCCACCGGCCAACCCGGACCCGATGATACCCGGGGCTGGAACGCGCCGCCCGCCGGCGTCCTGACTCCCGCCTCCGGAAAGCCTCTACCCGCAGGCCGATTCCTGGTTCCGTTGCCACCCATCCAAGCGCCCGATACCATCCTGATCCGGCGGCTTTCAGCCCGAGGCCCACCTCCGACGGAATCTCTCCTTCCAGTTACAGCCAGCACGTAAGAGATAGAAAGAAGAAACTGCAGGCGGGAATCGGCTCCGCGTCGGAGCTGTTTCCGCGAACGGAAAGGGCGAAAGGCTTCGGCCGGAGACCCCATTCGGCTCGGCCGCTGGAGGTCAGGAAACCGGCGCCTTCGCCCGAGGGGGATTCATGCGTAGATTCATTGAAGGGTATAGTCACTTTCGCGACGAAGTCTTTCCGGCCAAGCGGGACCTGTTTCAGAGGCTGGCCGGAGAACAGCATCCGCGAGCTCTGCTGATTACTTGCGCCGACTCAAGGATTGTGCCGGACCTGATCCTGCAAGCGAGTCCGGGTGAGTTGTTCATCTGCCGCAACGCAGGCAACATGGTGCCGAGCTACGGGAGCGGCGCCACCGGGGGCGTCACCGCAACGATCGAGTACGCCGTGATGGTTCTCGATATTCCGAACATTATCGTGTGCGGTCACTCCGACTGCGGCGCGATGCGGGCGCTGCTCCATCCGGAGAAGCTCACGGAAATGCCGGCGGTCCGCGATTGGCTCCAGCACGGCGAGGTCGCCCGGCGCGTGGTCGCGTCGGAATATCCTCACCTTGCCGGTGAGGACCGGCTGGCGATGCTGACCGAGGAGAACGTGATCGGCCAGCTCGACCACCTGCGTACGCATCCCTCGGTGGCGGCCCGGCTCGCAGGCGGGAAGATCAAGCTTCACGGATGGGTTTACGAGATTGGCACGGGCGCCATTCGCGCCTTTGACGCCGACGAAGGCGGTTTCGTGCCGCTGGCGCCGGGGCGCATCCCCTCCGCCACGCCCGAACCGCGGCCGCGCCGCATGCCGGCGCGGGCCATCGCGGGAGGAGAGGGCCGATGACCGAGACGTCGAAGATCCATTTCGCCCCGGCCGAAGGTCGTCGCTCACAGATTTTTCACGACTTCCTGGCCTCGCTCGTGGTGTTTCTGGTCGCCCTGCCTCTTTGCATGGGCATCGCCATCGCGTCCGGCGTACCCCCGGCGCTCGGACTGATCACCGGCATTGTCGGCGGCATCCTCGTTGGCGCAATCGCCGGCTCTCCGTTGCAAGTGAGCGGACCGGCCGCGGGTCTCGCGGTGATTGTCTTCGAGCTGGTGAACAAGCATGGCCTCGAGATGCTGGGGCCGATTCTGATGGTCGGCGCCATGGTCCAGATTCTGGCCGGGCTACTCAAGGGGGGTCAGTGGTTCCGGGCCATTTCCCCCGCAGTCGTCTTCGGCATGCTTGCCGGCATCGGCGTTCTGATCTTCGCGTCGCAGTTCCATGTCATGGTGGACGACAAGCCGCGCGCCAATGGTCTGCTCAACATCCTCTCGATTCCGGTGGCGGTGGCGAAGGGCGTATTTCCCGTGGATGGCAGCGTGCACCATGTTGCCGCCATGGTCGGCCTGCTGACCATCGTGACGATGGTGCTGTGGGGCCGCTTTCGCCCCGCTGCGCTGCGGCTGGTGCCGGCCCCGCTCGTGGGGGCCGGCGTGGCCACGCTGGCGGCCAATGCGATGAAGCTCCCCATCGCCTACGTCGACGTCCCGGCGCAGCTTCGCGATGCGGTTCGGATTCCCGGCCTCGACGCCTTCATGAGGATCACCGACGTGGAGATTCTCCTCGCCGGCCTCGCCCTGGCCTTCGTGGCGAGCGCCGAGACGCTTCTCTCCGCCGCCGCCGTGGACAAGATGCACGACGGTCCCCGTACCAACTATGACCGGGAGTTGCTCGCCCAAGGTGTCGGCAACCTTGCGTGCGGCTTTCTAGGGTCGCTTCCCATGACGGGGGTCATTGTCCGCAGCGGCGCCAACGTCCAAGCCGGAGCTCGCACCCGGTTGTCCGCCATTCTCCATGGCCTTTGGCTCCTGCTGGCCGTCGGCAGTGCTCCCGCACTTCTCGCCAGCATTCCGACCTCAGCCTTGGCCGCCATCCTGGTGCACACTGGCTACAAGCTGGTGAACATCGACAACATCCGCTCTGTGGCCCGATACGGCCGTATGCCGGTCGTCATCTACGCAGCCACCCTAGTCGGCATCGTCGCCGTTGACCTGTTATCGGGCGTCCTGATCGGAATCGGCCTGTCGCTCGCCCACTTGATCTATAAGGTCTCGCACCTCGATATCCGGCTGGATGTTGACGCCGCCCTCTCCCGGGCGGATCTTCACCTGGAGGGAGCGGCCACCTTCGTACGGCTGCCCAGGCTCGCCGAAGTCCTCGATCGCATCCCGGCGGGCTTCGAGCTGCACATTCACTTCGAAAGCCTCTCCTACATAGACCACGCCTGCATGGATCTGCTGGCGAGTTGGGAGAAGCAGCGGCGGTCCAAAGGCAACCGATTAGTGGTCGAGTGGGACAGCCTCGAACAACGCTTCCAGCGGGCCGTGACGGCGAACTCGACGGCCTGATCCCATGCTCGCCGAAGGCGGGGCCGGGCACGTCCCTCCCGGGAACACTGGTGAATGTTCGCTGGTACCAATGACGTGCGGCCTCTCGCGCCGGAGGCGCGCCGCCGCGCGGTTAGCGCCACTCCCGGGAACATTCGGAAATGTTACCATCTCTCAATGACCTTCGGCC
>CAYRPT010000293.1:0-5755 GCA_964425895.1 uncultured Solibacteraceae bacterium
CAAGGAGTGGAACCTGGACCCAACACGGATCGCCGCCACGGGCGGGTCAGCCGGCGCCGGCATCTCGCTTTGGCTCGCCTTCCACCCGGACTTGAAGGACGCGGCGAATCCGGATCCCGTCCTGCGCCACTCCACGCGGCTCAGCGCCGCCGTGGTCTACGCCGCGCAAAGTTCTTACGACCCGCGCTTCATCCGGACGTTGATGAATTCGAGGGACGTGGAAGGGGCGCTGCTCCCGCTCTTCGGCATGAAGACCGCGGTCGATGTCGAGAACCCGAAGTTCCATCCGCTTTTCGAGGAAGCTTCCTCGATCAACTTTGTCTCGCCCGACGATCCGCCGGTGATGGTGTTCTATCCGCAAGCGAACGACCCCCTGCCGCCCGATTCGCCCGGGAAGCTTCACATCCACCACCCCAAGTTCGGGTTTGCCCTCAAAGAGAAGATGGATGGTGTCGGCGTCCCGTGCGTGCTGCTTCTCCGGGAGGACTTCCCGGCCGGCGCGCCGATCGATCGCTACGTCGAGTTCTTCAAGGAGAATTTGGGCGCCGGCGCGCGCTAGATTCGCCTGGTGGATGGGTTTGCGGCGCCCTCCAGGGAAAAGGGGGGAGGGATTCCCGTCCGGGCTTCCGCCTCACGCCTGGAGCTCGGGGAGGTTGCGGAACAGATCAAGCGCTTCCGGATTCAGGAGCGCGTGGAGATTTCGGACCTCGCGGCCGTGGATGACCTCGCGGACGGCCACTTCACTGATTTTGTTGTTCAGCGTGCGGGGGATGTCAGCCACGGCGATGATGCGGGCCGGGACGTGGCGGGGTGAAGCCTGTTCCCGGATGCGGCGGCGGAGAGCTTCACGCAGCGAGCCGGTCAGTTCGGCCTGTGCGCTCAGCCGGACGAAGAGCACGATGCGCACGTCGTTGTTCCACTCCTGTCCCACCACCAGGGAGTCGGCGATCTCGGCGAACTGCTCGACAATCCGGTAGATCTCGGCCGTGCCGATCCGGACGCCGCCCGGGTTCAGTACCGCGTCGGAGCGGCCGTGGATGATCACGCCGCCGCGGGGCGTGATCTCGGCCCAGTCGCCGTGCCGCCAGACGTTCGGGAAGTGGGAGAAATAGGCTTCGCGGTACTTGACGCCGCCGGGGTCGTTCCAGAATCCGACCGGCATGGAAGGGAACGGGTGAGTGCAGACCAGCTCGCCCTTTTGGCCGCGGACGGGCCGGCCCTGCTCGTCGAATACTTCGACGGCCATGCCGAGGCCGCGGGTTTGCAGTTCGCCGCGGTATACCGGTCCGATGGGATTCCCCAGCGCGAAACACGACACGATGTCGGTTCCGCCGGAGATGGAGGCGAGGCAGAGGTCATCCTTGATCTCCCGGTAGACGTAGTCGAAGCTCTCCGGCGCCAGCGGGGAGCCGGTGGAGAGAATCATGCGGAGCGAACCCAGGTCGCAGGCGGTGCCGGGCCGAACGCCCGCCTTCTCAACGGCCGCGAGGTAGCGGGCGCTGGTGCCGAAGTGGGTCGCCCGTTCTTGCTCCGCGAGGCGGAACAGGAAATCGTGCGCCGGGTGAAGCGGGGAGCCCTCGTAGAGGAGGATGGCCACGCCGGTCGCCAGGGCCGAGGCCAGCCAGTTCCACATCATCCAGCCGCAGGTGGTGAAGTACAGCATGCGGTCGCCGGTCTTCAGGTCCGAATGCAGCACGTGCTCTTTTAAGTGCTGGAGCAGCGTGCCCCCGGCGCCATGCACGATGCACTTCGGCGGACCGGTGGTCCCGGAGGAGTACAGGATGTACAACGGGTGATCGAAGGGCAGGTGCTCGAACGAGGCTCCGCGGCCGCGACCCTGAGCGAGCGCGTCGTCCCACAGGATGCTTGGCCGCGGACGGTCAGCGGGCGGCGGCGCCTCGAGGTAGGGGACGAGGATTGTGCGCTCTACCGACGGGAGGGTGGCGGCCAGTTCACGCACCCGCTCGAGGTAGGAATGGCGTTTTCCGGCGTACTCGTAGCTCGAGGCCGCCACCAAGACGCGCGGCTGGACCTGGCCGAAGCGGTCGCGAACCGCGGCGAGCCCGAAATCCGGCGAACAGGAAGTCCACACGGCGCCCACGGCGGCCCCCGCCAGCATCGCGATGACAGTCTGGGGAAGGTTGGGCAGGTAGCCGGCGACACGGTCGCCGGCGGTCAGGCCCCACACCCGAAACGCCCCGGCCAGCGCCGAGACCTGCTCGTGCAGCTCATCGAACGACAGGACCGCCTGGCGGCCACGCTCGTTCCAGAAAACGATCGCGTCGGCGTTCCCGCGGTGGCGCAGGAGGTTCTCGGCGAAGTTCAACCGGGCGCCGGGGAACCAGCGGGCGCCCGGCATTCGATCAAGGTTCTCGACGGCGTGATCGCCCGGCCGGCTGGCGCGGACCTGGCAGAAGTCCCAGACCGCCGGCCAGAATTCCCGCGGCCGCTCGACCGACCATCGGTACAGCGAGGAGTAATCGGCGACTTCCGGTGCGATCCGTTCGCCGACGGTGCGGATAAACCCGGTCAGGTTCGCTCCGGAAATCCATTCCGGCGATGGTTTCCAAACCGGCTCCGGCGCAGACATCGTTAGTCGAGCCAATTCCGAACGATGTGGACCGCCTCGACGACCGTGCCGCAGTGGTGCTCCAGGAACCGGTGATCCAACTCGCGCTCGGGCGGTACTGCCTGGGCGCTGGCGAGCGCGTGACCGCCGTCGAAGTCGACGTAAGCCAGGCGCGCTGTCAGCTCGCGCAGCGGACGGCCGAAATCAGCGCCCGGCAGGAGCGCCACTCCGGTCTCTTCGAGGAGCCGTTCGCACAGCTCACGCCCGTTCCGGACGCCGCGCTCCCGGAGACGCCCGGCCAGGGGACCGAAGTCCGGAAAGAGATAGAACGCTCCCTGCGGCGGATGAAGTTCCACTCCGGCGGAGGCGAGGACGCGTGCGCAGTAGTTTCCCAGAGTCCGCAGAATGCGACGGGCATGAAACAGATAGCGCTCCGTTTCGCTGCCAAACTGAAATGCCACCACCGCGGCGTACTGGATGGGAGCGCTGGTGGAGGTGAAGGTTTCGCTGGCGACGACGGCCATGGCATCGAGCAGCCATCGCAAGCCCCGGGGAAAGGAGAAGACACCGAGCCGCCAGCCGCCGGCGCCGCACCACTTGCTCAGCCCACCGCTCAAGATGGTGCCTTCGGGATAGTAACGGGCAATGGAAAGATGTTCACCCTCGTGATGGAGCTCACCGTAGATCTCGTCCGCCAGAAGGATGATCCGGTAGCGGCGGGCGACGGCGGCCAGCGCCCGGAGCTCCTCTTCCGAATACGTCAGCCCCGTAGGATTGTTCGGGTAGTTCAGGACAAGTATGCGGGGCCGCTCCGGGTCGAGGGTACAGTGGGCATCCAGGGCGTCGGGCGTCAACCGCCAACCGTTGCTCTGGCCCGTGGGGAGCCACTCGACCCGGCGGCCGATGATCTGGGCCTGCGGCGCATAGGAGACCCAGCTCGGGGTGGGTATCAGCAGCTCGCCGTAGTACACAAGCTGCAGCAGGAACATCAGCTCCTTCGAGCCCGGACCTACGAGCACATCGTCTTCGGTTCGCGGAATCTGGTGGATGCGGCGGTGATATTCCGCCACCGCCCGGCGAAGCTCGGGAAGGCCCCGCACGGGGAGGTAATCTTTCTGAAACGCGTTCGCGCGCAGGGCGTCGACCACGGGCAGCACAACCGGAAAGGGCGATTGCCCCAGTCCAAGCTTGT
The DNA here is from genome assembly GCA_964425895.1 of uncultured Solibacteraceae bacterium. GTDB lineage: Bacteria > Acidobacteriota > Terriglobia > Bryobacterales > Bryobacteraceae > CAYRPT01. The sequence goes on from CAYRPT010000293.1 coordinate 3,762, forward strand.
AGACGCGGCGCCCCTGGCGGCGCAGCTCGTTGGATCGCTCATTGATGGCCAGGGTGGCTGAAGACGTCAGGCCACGGATATTGAGGTTCAAATGAACGGTGTGAAAATTAGCGTCGGTAGCGGACATCGCCCGGGTCTTTCGCTTCAGTGTACAGCAATGGGCGATGGCGGACGGACGACTCCGCGGACCCGGATCCGTGGTGCGCCCGAGACCCTGGAAGATGCCATAATGAGTCGCTGGGACAGCTTGTGGGTGGCTCCGCGGACGTCCGGCCGAGGCTGCCCGATCCCTTCGGATGATTGCCAGGGTGAAGTTGCGCCCATTGCCGCGGTCCCGTGGGGTGGAAACGACATTGAACTCCGACGAGCGCTGGCAGCGGATTTGGGAGGTCTTCGAGCAGGCGCTGGAACGCCCCGAAGCGGATGTCCCGGCCTGGCTTGCGGCCGAATGCGGCGGCGACGCCGAGCTTCGGCGGGAAGTGGAGTCTCTGCTGACCGCCCACGCGGCCGGCGGCGGAATTCTCGAGAATACCGTATCGCTGTTCCGTCTGGAGTCTCTGGCGAAGATCGATGAACCGGCCTCCGAAAACGAAACGGTGGGACCCTACCGCGTGCTGGAGGAGATCGGCCGCGGCGGGATGGCGGTGGTCTACAAAGCGGAAGATCCCCGCCTCGGCCGCTTCGTTGCGCTGAAGTTCCTTTCTCCGAACCTGACGTCGGGCTACCAGGGCAAGCAGCGCATGATGTCGGAGGCGCGGGCGGCGTCGCGCCTCGACCACCCCAACATCTGCACCATTTACGACATCGGCGAGACACCCGACGGCCGGCTGTACCTCGCCATGGCTTACTACGAGGGGAGAACGCTGGCCGACCGCCTGCTCGAAGGGCCTCTGCCCGCGGAGGAAGCGTTGGCCATCACCGCCCAGATCGCGCGGGCGATCGACCACGCGCACGAGGCGGGCGTGATCCATCGGGACATCAAGCCTTCCAACGTCCTGCTTACCAGCCGGGGCGAGGTGAAGGTGCTCGACTTCGGCCTGGCGAAGCAGGGCGCCCTGTCGATTACCGAGCCCGGCATCCGGCTGGGCACGGTCTACTACGCCTCTCCAGAGCAGGCTCGCGGCAAAGAGGTGGACGCGCGGACCGACCTTTGGTCGCTGGGAGCCACGCTCTACGAGATGCTGACCGGACGGCCGCCGTTCCCAGGAGAGGATCCGGTAGCGGTCCTCTACAAGATTGTCCACGAGGATCCACCACCGCTCGGACCGGCTGTTCCGGCGCGCGTAGCGCGCATCGTGCGGAAGCTGCTCGCCAAGAACCCCGGGGCGCGATACGCGAGCGCCCGGGATTTGCTCCGGGATCTGGGCGTGTCGATCTCTTCCGTTTCCGACCCGCAGTGGAGCAGAACCGCCGGCGCCGGAAGCCGGAGTTGGAAAACGGCTGTCGCGGCGCTCGCGGTTCTGATGTTGGTGGCGGCTGGCGCCCTGTTGTTTCTTGACAACCCGCTCGCCCGGCCAACGCCGCCGGCGCCGCCCGTCCCCTTAACGAGCTTCCCCGGACGCGAGGAGCTAGCCACTTTCTCCCCCGACGGCTCCCAAGCGGCATTCTCGTGGAACGGGCCGAACCTGGACAACTTCGACATCTACGTCAAGATGATCGACTCGCCGGCGCCGCTGCGGCTCACCCGGCACGAGGCTTGGGAGTCCAGCCCGGCGTGGTCCCCGGCGGGCAATGAGATCGCCTTTTTGCGGGAGCGCTTCGACGGGGGTGTGGAGGTCCTTCTGACGACGCCCATCGGGGGCTCCGAGCGATTGTTGGCGAGCGCCGTGTGCTCCGTGCGGTCGGGCTTGAGCTGGTCTCCTGACGGAAGACGGATTCTGGTGGCGGACCGGGCGTCGCCGCACGGCCCGCCCGAGGTGGCCGTTATCGACGCGGCCACCGGGGAGAAACAGACACTGGCGCTCGCACCGGCGAATGCCGTGGAAGTGCGCTCG
>CAYRPT010000294.1:0-5738 GCA_964425895.1 uncultured Solibacteraceae bacterium
TGAAATCGAGGAGAGCCACCGGAACATGGCCGCCTCGGTCCAAGCCGTGCTCGAGGACGTGTACCTGGGTCTGCTCCGGCATGTCCAGAAGGCGACCGGTCTGCGCACGGTCTGCCTGGCGGGCGGCGTGGCGCTCAACTGCGTGGCGAACGGCATGATTTTCGATCGCACCGATTTCCAGGACGTCTACGTCCAGCCCGCCGCTCACGATGCGGGGACGTCGATCGGCGCCGCCTTGTACGTGTGGCACCAGGTGCTGAACCGGCCCCGATCCTATGTCATGCGGCACGTCTACTACGGCCCGGAGTACGAGGAGAACCAGATCCGTGCGGAACTCGACCGAGCCGGGGTGAAGTATCAGCGCCTCGACGAGCGCGAGCTGATCCAGCGGACCGCGCAGCTCATCGCCGATGGCAACATCGTCGGCTGGTTTCAGGGCCGCATGGAGTTCGGACCGCGGGCGCTGGGGAACCGGAGTATCCTCGCGGACCCGCGCCGCGCGGACATGAAGGACATCCTGAACCGCCGGATCAAATACCGCGAGCCGTTCCGTCCGTTCTGCCCGTCGATCCTGGAGGAGCGTGTCGACGATATCTTCGAGATCGGCTATCCGTCACCCTTCATGGTGATGGCCTACAAGATCCGCCCGGAGCAACGGGGGCGGGTGCCGGCGATCACGCATGAGGACGGCACCGGCCGGCTGCAAACCGTCCAGCAAGACGCCAATCCGAGATATTGGAAGCTCATCGGGGAGTTCGACCGCATCAGCGGCGTACCGGTTCTCCTGAACACTTCCTTCAACGAGAACGAGCCGATCGTGGACACGCCGCGGCAGGCGCTCGAGTGTTTTCTGCGAACGCAGATGGATGTGCTCGCAATCGGCCCGTTTCTCCTGCTAAAGTCGGAGAACGACACAAACACCTTGAAATGACTTTGGCGTGCCCGTCGTCTTGGGAGATCCGGCGGCGCGAACCGGTGTGAAATCAGAAGACTTAATTCCGTTCACCACGGCGGGCGCCGCGGACAGCGGTCTGGCGGGACGAAATGACGCCAGGCGGGTCCTCGCCCTGACGCTTTGGTTTGGCGCGTTGCTGCTCACCGCGTACGGTCCGACGCTCTACGAGCTGATCATCGAGTCTCTCGAGGATCCCGATCTGGGTCACGTCGTCTTCGCCCCGATCATCGCCGGTTACATCGCCTGGACGAATCGCGAACGCCTCTTGGCTCTGCGGCCCCAGGGGAGTTATCTCGGGCTGGTCCTGGTGGTTGTGGGATTGCTGATGCTGTGCATCGGCCCGCCCAGCTTGGCCACGTTTACGTTTGTCAAGCGGTTCGGGTTCCTCTTCTCGCTCAGCGGCACGATCCTCTTCTTAGGCGGATTCGGCCTCCTGCGCGCTCTTGCGTATCCGTTGACGCTGCTCGTCCTGATGATCCCCCTGCCGGCGTTCGTTTACGACCGGCTCACGCTGCCGTTGCAGCTTCTCGCGAGTCAGCTTTCCGAGGTTGCGCTCGAGACCCTGGGCTTCTCCGTGCTGCGCGAGGGCAATGTGCTTCATCTGCCCTCGCAGACGTTGTCCGTGGTGGAAGCGTGCAGCGGCCTGCGCTCCCTCTATGCCCTCGTGTTCCTGGCGTTGGCCTATGCCTATTTCTTCAGCGAGCATCCGGCGCGGCGGGCGATTCTGATCGCCTCGGCCTTGCCGGTGGCCATCGCCGCCAATACGGGGCGGATAACGGTCACGGCCGTGCTAGGCGAGTACGCTCCGCGGTACACCCAAGGCATCTACCACGACGCTCTCGGCTGGAGCGTGTTCGTCTTCGGCTTTCTGATGCTGTTGCTGATTCATGCCCTCCTGAATTCCCTCCGGCGGTTGAAGTCATGATGCGGAAGCCCGTTTTGATACTGAGTGTGGTTCTGGTGGCGCAGATCGGTCTCTACTACGGTGTCTCGTGGCGCGAGGTCACTCCGGAGACTCGATCGTGGCAGGAATTCCCGAGGCAGATCGGCGAATGGCGGTCCAGCGAGGAGCGAACGATGGAAGCGTCGATCTTCGCGGAGCTTTCGCCGGACGAGTATTTCGAACGGGAGTATGAAGGCCCGACGGGGTCGCGGATCAACTTCCTCGTGCTCTACTATCGGACCCAGCGCCGCGGTTACCTTCCCCACTCCCCCCAGAGCTGTCTTCCCGGCACCGGATGGACGCAGGTTTCGCTGGACACAATTCCTTTCGAAGCCGGAGCCGCGTCCGGCATGGCAAGATCCCAACTGACCCGGTACGTCGTCCAGCGCGGCGGCGCGCAGTCCGTAGTTTTCTTCTGGTTCCAGTCTCCCCGCGGCGCCTCCCCCACGCTGCACAGCGCCCAGTTTCAGTCCATTCCGGGTCTACTGCTCCACGGGCGCAGTGACCTCGCTTTCGTTCGCGTGGTCGCCCCGGTCACGGACGCCGGCCGCGAGGCGGCGGAGAAGACAGGGTTCACGTTCATCCACTTGGTGACGCCGCAGCTTAACCAGTGGATGGAACCCCTTTGATGTCCGCCATCCGGCGGCGAGTCCGGAACAGAGGACCGTCACACTTCGTCACTTCGTGACGCGAAGCGGTCTCTGTCCCGGGAGTTTCAAGCCTCCTACCCTCCTACCGGACCACGGCCGTAACGGGGTCCCCACCCGCGTACGGCAGCCAGAACGCTCCGTTCTGGTACACGATGGGCGCCGTTGGCTGCGTGAAACCGGGAAGGATCAGTCTGCGGTCGCCGGCCGGTCCGTGCGCGGTGACGGTCGCCTGACCGTTCTGAATCACGACTTCCGTCGGCCCTCCGCTGATCTCCAATCCGTAGGCTAGTGCCCCCGTTGCGGCCGAGGTCGTCAGGATCGTTCGGGACGCATTACGAAAAGCATAGTAGTGCTCGCCAAGGATCGTTTCCTCCCCCCCGGCCCGAACGATCACGTCAGAGCCGTTCTGGGACACGCTCAGGTCCGGCCGCGGTGCGGTCTTCGGATAGGGCAGCAGCAGCACGCGGAAGGGTCCGGTCCCCTTCAAACGCAGGATGTGCTGGGTCTCCGAGAAGGACCGGCCATTGGCTTGCCGGAACTCATCCTGCTCCGGTGTGGGATGCCAGGTGTGTCCCCAATTCCCAAGAAGGGCTTGCTGGCCTCCGGCGGAGACGCTGTAAAGATCCCAGTCCGCGGTCCATTGGCCGGTGAAACGGAACCGGTTGAGACCGGCGCCGAGCGAAAACGGGGAACTGGCCGAGGGCAGTTCCTTTCTGGTTCCGTACCAATCGTAGAGACGCGCCGCCGGCGTAACCGGGCCGGCGGGAGTCTCGACCGTTCCCTGCGCCATGAGGTTCAGCGAGAACACCTTGCCGGCGCCCGCATCGGGACCCTCGAACCGGTCGGAGATCCCGATCACCGGATAGGCGGCGTTCGGGTGGATGAGTTGGACCGTGCGAATCCACCGCGTCCCGTTTGTCGTCTGGAAACTCGCCGTGGATACCGAGCTGTTCTTGAACGCTCCGAATACCTCGACGCCCACAGACTTCCAAGGCGAGGACCCGGTGTTGGTCGACAGGCTGTCGGCGTTCCAGGACGCGCCAATGGACGTTTCTGGAACGACCATACTGTGCATGTAAGCTCCACCCGCTTGCGGGTAGTACATGCTGCCCCAATCCACCGCGAGTGGAGATTTGAGCGAGTACAGCGCCACGCTTCCGTGGTCGGCATGGCGGTGATCGAAGTAATGGTCTCCGTTCACAAACCAGGCCGCCGATTCGTTCGCGGTGCCAAACCCGCTCCGCAGGACCGAGTGCCAGCCGGGGAACGTCGCGCTTTTCAGGTTCAGCGGAGCACTCGGCAGAGCATCATCGATCTTTACGATGGTGGTGCCGTGGAAGCCGGAATGACGCTTGCCGGATTCGGTCCAGGCGCCCATTAGGCGGGCGCTCAGCGTGGGATCGATGTGGGCGAACGCCGTGGCCATTTGCCCGAACAACTCGGAAGATTCCGTCGAGCCATCCCCTAGAGACACGAGTTTTCGTTCTCCGCCGAAGCGAACCTCCGGCGGAGTCAGGAAGTTCATGAAGAACTCGGCGAAGTTCCTGACCCGGCTCTCCGTCTGAAACAGATCCGCCCCGGTGTTCACCTGAAGCTCCTGAAGAGTACTCAGGAGTGGTCCCATCGAGGCGCCTGCATAGTGGGGTGAGCCGCGCTGGGCGCCGACCTCATTGATTTCGGCCCGGAGATTGCCCGCCGCCACTTCGTCGACCAGGTTGGCGCGCCCGGCCATCATGGGGTGGTCCGCCAGCATCAACGCGTACAACTGGCGATACTGCATCTGCTGCACCGGCATGTTGGCCGTGCCAAGATTCAGCCCGTGGCCGTCAAACAGTGGCACGAAATCGTCATCCCACAGCACGCCGCCGAAGAGCACCATCACCGCGTAGAGCCGCCGCTTCTCGGCATCGGAGATTGCGTCTCCAAGAAGAAGATCGTTGAGCATGATGGCGCGGCGGCTCATCTCCAGGCCGCCGAGCCAGTACTGATACTCGTAGTGATAAATGCCGCCCAGATTGACCCACGCACTTAGCATCTTTTGCGCCAGTCCGCGGATCTCGGCGGCCATCTCATAGGCTTTGCCTCCCGACGTATCCCGCCAACTGTCGAGGAGCGTCCGCGCGGTTGGCTCGGCACTATAAAGATACTGGTAGTACGAGGCGTCGTTCCGAACGCGGTCGATGATTCGCTGCATCGCCTCCTTCGCCATGTAGAGGGGCTTGCTCCCCCCGGCCGGTTGGCGGTAAGCCGTGTCGAGAGCGGCGATCTTCGAGAGGTTGATCCCAGCGTGCAGATTCATCTGGCGATTGATGTTCTGGACCTGGTATGGGTCACCCAGATCCTCGCCCTTCGTCCCAACAAAGATGCCCCAGTGCATCCGGGAGGTACGATACGCGGAAGCATCCGCCCCCCGGCGGCCGGTGTGGAAGGTGAAGCCCGCCCGGTTCGCTGCTCCCGCCGTGGCCGGGTAGATGTAGATACCCGGGCCGGTATCTCCGCTTCCAATCGCTTGGGATGCCCGGCCGGCGAACACCCCCACGACCGGAGATGCGCTGCCGGCCGCTTTGTTATACAGCATCCAGTACCAGCCGGTATTGGCGCTCCACGGATCCCATGCCGACATGCGTTTCAGCATGGTGTCATTGGTGGTGTAGCCGGCGTAGAGCGGCTGAGCGTAGGAGATGTCCCGAAAAGCGTCCATCGGCGGGCGCTCGTGGTTGGGACGGTATTGCCGTCCATCCGCCTCGTATCCCCACGACACCCGGTCTGCGTGGTGTCCCTGATACCTTCCCTGGTCCGGCCGCACGGCATCGTAGACGTTCACGTGGTATGCGAAGTCCATATCGGTGTCGTCTTCGATCAGGATCGACGGCTGGCCGCGGTCCAGCACGATCGTGGAGCGGTAGTATCCCTCCCCGGCTTCGATGGTGCACGGGGCGCTCGGAAACCCGAGCATCGTACACGACCGCTCCTCGTTGAACGTCCGGGCCGGTCGGTTGTACGCGTAGCTCACCTCGATGGTTGCCCTCAGCGGTCCTGCGTCCACGAGCTGGGTCTGCACGGCCTTGCCGTTCAGCGCACGGCCATCGAACGGTCCGTATCCGTCGCGCCAGGTCAGGTTCTCCCCCGCTGCGGCAGTCCAGCCGCCGTCCCGCAGGCGGATTCCCTGAATCGGCGCCCGCCTGGTCTC
>CAYRPT010000295.1:0-5732 GCA_964425895.1 uncultured Solibacteraceae bacterium
CGGACCCACGCCCACCATGGACAGAACCTGGGTCGCCGTCATGAACTCGCGGTCCTCGAGGGGAATGGGACCGCCGCGCCCCACCTCGCCCGTCACGTAGATCGGTTCCGCCTTGGTCGCAACCAGCGCGTCGAAGGGCTTCATCTCGATGTCCTCGGCGGGATTCGCCAGTTCGCCCGTGGTGGTCAGCAGGACCTCGGCGTAGGTGGTCTTTCCGTCGCTGCTCTCGGAGGGGTTCGGAAGACTAAGGGGCCCCTGCTCGATGCGCCGGCTGATTCGGATCTTGCGGTTCGCCGTCGGCTGCAGCCCCCCGGTCTTCATGAGAATCTCGGACAGGTTTTCGGTGCGCGAGCCAAGCCCATAGACGCCGGGGACCTTGAACGCACCCACGAGAAAGACGGGATTCTGCACTTCAGCCTGCCGGGCTGTCTCGATGACGCTGACCACGACCTGCGGGTTCTGGATGAAGATCCTGAGGCGGTCCGCGAGCAGGGCTTCGAGCTGCTCAACGGTCAATCCGGCGGCTCTCACCCGCCCGACGATGGGAAGGTTCAGGTAGCCGTCGGTGTCGATCCGGAACGGGCGCTCACTGATTTCCTCGACGTTCTGCGCCCGGATGATGACTTGATCGTTAGGGCTCAGGAGATACATCGGGCGCGCCGACTCAGGGGTTTCCACGGCCGGCGGCTGCGCGGGTGCGGCGGCCGGGGCCGGGGTCTGCTGGGCGGCCATGGGGGCCGCGAGCAGCACGGCGCAGCACAACAGTTGAACCTTCAGGCATACAGCTCTCGATCTCATGTGACCAATTCCTTCCTCAGTCCCCGCCGGTAAAACGTCCCGGGCGTCTCCTCCGGACCGGTCCGGGCAGCACGGGATTTCCCATCATTTGCCTGATCCCCGGCGCCGGATCCGTCCGGCGCCGGTTCTCTTCAGACTAGCTCACTCCATTGTGCAGGAAATCCCGGATCGCGCGCCTCCCCGCTAGCAAGGCTGCGAAGTCAAACCCTTGGAAAGGGCCGTCCCCGGCTGGAGTCTCGCCTTCCACTCGTCGCTCGGCTCGAACTCGGGGACAATCTCCATCAGCAGGCGCACAGCCTGCGTCTCGTCGCGCGACGCGACAGCATGGCCCAGCCGTTCGACCCACCGGCGCGCCACCGGGGGTTCGAGCGGATCGCCCAGGAAGACCTTGATGCGCTCGTGATTCGTCGGCACGACGCGCTCGCCCTGGCTGATGACTTCCTCGTACAGCTTCTCGCCGGGCCGCAGACCGGAGTAGCGAATCTCGATGTCCTCGTCCGGCCTGAAGCCGGCCAGGCGGATCATGTTCGCGGCAAGATCGGAGATCTTGACAAGCTCACCCATGTCCAGCACGAAGATCTCTCCCCGGTTGCCCATGGTCGAGGCCTGCAGGACCAGTTGCACGGCCTCCTCGGTCAACATGAAATAACGCCGCACTTCGGGATGGGTTACCGTCACCGGCCCCCCAGCCGCAATCTGCCTGCGGAATGTGGGAACCACGCTTCCGCTGCTGCCGAGTACGTTTCCGAAGCGCACCGAAACGAACCGCGTCTGGCGGGCTCCGCCGTGGTTGAAGCTGGAAACCAGCAACTCGGCGGCGCGCTTCGTGGCGCCCATGATGTTCGCCGGGTTGACCGCCTTGTCCGAGGAGATCATCACGAAGGACTCGACGCCCTGGTAGTAAGCCGTACGGGCGACGTTCCACGTGCCGAGCACGTTATTCCGCGCCGCCGCAAGGACCTGATGCTCCATCATCGGCACATGCTTGTACGCCGCGGCATGGAAGACCACCTGGACGCCGTGCCTCTTCAGCGCGGCCTCCACGTCGGCCGCATCGCGGATGTCTCCGATGGCGGGAATGATGGCGATCCCCGGGTAGCGGCCTTTCAATTCGGCCTCGACGCGAAACACTTCGCTTTCCGCCTGGTCGAAGAGCACCAGCGAGGCCGGCTGGAAGGAGGAGATCTGCTGGCACAGCACCGAACCGATCGAACCCGCGGCGCCTGTGACCAGCACGCTCTTGCCCACAAGGCTTTCCGTGATGAGGGCCTTGTCCAGCACAACCGCTTCCCTCCCCAGCAGGTCTTCGAGCGCGATCTCCCTGACCTGGCTGGTCAGGCCCTGGGTGATCAGAAGGCTCGGCAATCCGGGGAGGATCCGGCACTTGATGCCTACCGTGCGGCACTCCGCCACTGCCTCCCTGACCTGGCGGCCCGAGGCGGAGGGCATGCTGATGATCACTTCCTCGGGCTTGAAGCCCTTTTTCCGCAACCGTTCCAGGATCCGTGCGAGGTTCGCTCGGGGGCCCAGCACCTGATGACCGGAGATCCATTCGCCCCTCTTATGAGTGTCGTCGTCGATGAATCCCGCCACCCGGTATTTCAACTCGGGATTCATTCGCATCTCGCGCGCCAGTGAGGCGCCGGCCCAGCCCGCTCCGTATATGAGCACATCCTTGCCTTCACTCTCGCGCGGCAAACCGGCGGTCAGTTCCTTGGCCAGGCGGGCGGTCATCCGGAGCCCTCCAATGAACATGAGGCAGACGAGGAAATCGAGAACGTAGATGCTGCGCGGAAACCTCAGGCCGTAGATGCCCAGCATCGCGCCGGTGAACACGCCGGAGGCCAGAAGGTTGACCTTGATGATCTTCAGCATGTCCCGCGTGTCGGTCCAGGCCCACCACCCGCGATGCAGGTCGCAGGTGTAGAACACCAGCATCTTCACGAAGAGGGCGACAGCCAGAGCGGAGAAAGCCCTGTGCTGGTGCTCAGCCGGAACGGCGAAGTCAAATCGGAGGACAAAGGCGACCGTCAGGCTGGTCAGTACGGCACTCGCGAGCAGACCGAGAATCAGCCCTTTTCGATACCGCTGGAGAATATTCTGCATGTTGTTCTTTCCCCCGCAAGCAGGCCATTTGCCGGGAACATCCGCTCCACCCGCCAGCGGTAGAAGAGGAAGCCCAGGACAGCAAGCGCGATGACAAGCCAGCTAAACAAGGCATGGCTGGCGTGGAAGGCCGCGGCCGCCAGCACGGCGAGCGCCGCTGAGGCGCTGCCGACCCGGCGGACAACCTGGTCGTGCCGGAAACCGGCCGCGGCGAAGCGTTGATAAAGGTGAGTCCGGTGCGGCTGCCAGAAGCGCTCGCCGCGCATCGCCCGGCGCGCCAGTGTGTAGACGCCGTCCGAGACGAAAAACCAAATGGTCAATGCTGTAATCAGGACCGCCTGATGCCGGACCTCCGTCCCGGCGTACAGCGGGCTGGCGGCGATCAGAAAACCGAGAGCGGTGGAACCGGCATCGCCCATGAAGATCCTGGCCGGGTGCCAGTTGTAAAGCAGGAAGCCGGCGCAGGCGCCGCCGGCGGCCACCAGCAGCGGAGTGATCAGCGGGCTCAGTTGCATCAGGGCCAGCGCCAGGCACGCCGTGATTCCCTGCACCGCGGCGTAGCCGTCGATGCCGTCCAGGAAGTTGTAAATATTGGTGACGCCGACGATCCACATCAGCGACAGCGTCCAGGCCGCCACGGGCGCCAGGGGGACATCAAGCGGCTCCGGCAACGGCAGCCGCTCGACCACGCCCACGCCGCGAACGACGACGGCCGCGAAGATACCTTGGAGGATCAACCTCGCCGCCGCGGGCAAACCCACGACATCGTCCGCAAAGCCGACCGCGACGATTCCGGCCAGGGCGAGGACCAGCGGCAGTCCGGGAGAGGAAACGCCGAACAGCCACACCTGGATCGCGAGTCCGGCCAACGCCCCCGCGGCGATGGCGACGCCGCCGCCGCGCGGCGTGGGCACTCCGTGCGACGACCGCGCATTGGGCATGTCGAGCACTCCCCGCCTGCGCAGCAGACCCATCACGAGGCGTGTGCCCGCCGCAGCGGTCATCGCGGCGGCTAGAGATCCGGCGATTGCGGCCGTCAACATGCGGTTCGACGAGCCTCCCGGCGCGTTAATTCCATCAGCAAGCCGGACCACCGCGGCAGAACCCGGTCCCAACCGAAATCCACCGCCCTTGCCGCCGCCGCCGCTGAGAGCCTGCTGCCGAGGTCCGGGTCGCGCAGGAGCTGAATGACTTTCGCGGCCATCGCCGCGGCGTCGCCGGTCTGAACCAGGAGCGCGTCTTCGCCGTCGCGAACCAGATGGGGTACGCCGCCGGCGTCCGTGCTCACGACGCACAGGCCGCACGCCATCGCCTCCAGAACACTGACGGGCGTGTTGTCCACATTCGTCGTGTTCAGGAAAACATGGCCCTGGCTGAGCAACAGGCCCACTTCGCGCTTGGGGATAACGCCGGTGAACCGGACGCGGCCCGCGACACCCAGTTCGCCGGCCAAAAGCCGGCAACGTTGCAGGCTGCCGTCCCCCCGGTCCATTCCGGTCATCGTCAGTTCCGCCCCGGGGTCGTGCTCCAGCACGCGCGCCAAAACCTGAATGGCCATTTCGGGGTGGTACATGGAGTGAAACGACCGCAGCCACATCAGCTTTGTCCCGCACGGGCCGCCGGCGCGCCTTGGGTATTCCGCCAGGTCGATGGCGTTAGGGATGAGCCGGATGCCGGGACGCCAGTGCTCGAAAGCCTCCTGCAGGAAGGGTGAGGGGGCCACGACGGCGTCCGCCGCCTCCAACAAGGCGCGCACGCGCGCCGGTTCCCTTTTGGCATGATCCGGCAACGCCCCGCCGCGCAGCGCCAGCGCGAACGGCTTCTTTCTGGCGCGCAGGGCTTTCGCCACCGCCTCGGCCCAAAACAACGCGCGCCCACTGTAAACGTCCACGATGGCGGCCTCGAACGCGCCGCGCCAGCCCATGGCGGATCCGACCATATCGGCCAGCCGGAGCGGCCGGAAATAATACGGGGAACTCGTCCGTACCGGGAAGCCCGCCGACCGGAGACGGAGGCTCAGATCCTCGGCGTAGCTCCAGCGGCCATCCCGGCCCGAAAGGAACGGGGCAACCATCAGAACCGCCGGCTCAACCGCTGGTGACACGGGCCGCATTTCTCAGGCCGCCTCCCTGAACGCCCGGGGGCGCGTGTCCGGCTGAACTGTCAGGAATGCCAGTCCCATGGCCAGCGCGGGGCCGGAGGTCCGGTTCGCATTGACAACCATATAGAGGAATGCCCAGATCATCGCCGCCAGCAGAATCGGGCGGAAGCGCGGATCGGAGTGTTTGAGAATCGTCAGCGCACGGCTCAAACACAGCAGGCCCAACACGATATACGCCAGCGCTCCCAGAGTTCCGCTTTCGGCCACGGCACGGCTGAATTCGGTGTGGGCCGCCTTGAAGCCGGCGTGGTAGAAGCGCGAAATCCCAACGCCGACCCCGAACACGGGGTTGTCCTGCCACAGGGCAAGGTCCGTTGCCAGCAGATCCTCCCGCCCGCTCATCTTTGTATTGGTGAAGCGTTTTTCCAACGTCCCGCCGGTAAACTGGTTCAGTTGGGTGTACAGAACCGGGGCCGCCGCTCCGATGACGAGTACCGCGGCCAGCAGGCCGAGACGCTGCTTCTTTCCCTTCACCAGCAGCGGGCTCACGATCGCCAGAGCCAGAAGGACGGAAGCAACGCCGCCGCGCGAGAAAGTCATTACGCTCTGAACCAGGAAAATCGCGGCAACGCCGAGCAATAACGCCTTCAGCACAGGCCGGAGGTCGGACGATACCGCAAGGAAGAAGGCCAGCAACGCGCCCAGCGCCAGCGCGGAAGCCACCTGG
>CAYRPT010000296.1:0-4004 GCA_964425895.1 uncultured Solibacteraceae bacterium
CCAGGAGCCGGAGCCGTGAAGTTCTTGGACGAGTACCGCGATCCGGAGGCCGCGCGCCAACTTAGTGGCGGCATCCGCCGGGCGGTCACGCGCCCGTGGACGATCATGGAGATCTGCGGCGGGCAGACGCACACCATTCTGAAGACCGGGCTCGAGGACTTGCTGCCTCGCGAGATCACGCTGGTGCACGGGCCCGGCTGCCCGGTGTGCGTGACGCCGCTGCGGCAAATCGACTATGCCGTCCAGATCGCGGCGCGTCCGGAGGTCATCTTCTGCTCGTTCGGCGATATGCTGCGCGTGCCCGGGTCCAGCAAGAGCCTCCTTGAGGTGAAAGCCGAGGGCGGCGACGTGCGGATCGTCTACTCGCCGCTCGACGCCCTGGCGCTGGCGAGGGCGTATCCCGAGCGCGAGGTTGTATTCTTTGCGGTCGGCTTCGAAACCACCGCACCAGCCAATGCGATGGCCGTCTGGCAGGCGGCGCGGGAAGGACAGAAGAACTTCTCCGTGCTGGTGGCCCACGTGCTGGTGCCGCCGGCCATGCGGGCGATTCTCGGTTCACCGGACTGCCGGGTGCAGGGGTTCCTGGCGCCGGGCCACGTCTGTACCGTGGCCGGTTATGAGGAGTATGGGGAGATCGCACGCAAATACCGTGTGCCCGTGGTGGTGACCGGCTTCGAGCCGCTCGATCTGCTCGAAGGGATCTCGATGACGGTGGCGCAACTGGAATCCGGGAGGGCCGAGGTGGAAAACCAGTACGCGCGTGTGGTGCGCCGCGAGGGAAACCAGCGAGCGCGAGAGGTGGTGGACGAGGTTTTCGAGGTGGCCGACCGCGCCTGGCGGGGTATCGGGACGGTCATGGGCGGAGGGCTGCGGCTTCGCGAGCAGTATCGGGGTTTCGATGCCGAGTCCCGCTTCGCGCCGGCCGGGCCGGCGGCCTCGGAACCAGAGGAGTGTATCGCCGGGCTGGTGCTGCAAGGCGTCCGGAAGCCGCATGAGTGCACGGCCTTCGGTTCGCGGTGCACACCCGAACATCCAATCGGCGCGCCGATGGTCTCGTCGGAAGGCGCCTGCGCCGCCTACTTTCGCTATGGACGACGTCAATAAGAAGGGTTTCGTCATGAGTTGTCCGCTGCCGCCAGCGGGCGGCGGGCGTATCCTGCTGGCGCACGGCGGCGGCGGCCGGCTGACGCAAGAGCTGATCGAGTCTCTCCTGCTGCCGGCGTTTGCCAACGCTCCGCTCGATGAGCGTCACGATGGGGCGGTGATGAACGTGAACGGCCAGCGCCTGGCCTTCACGACGGACTCCTATGTGGTGCGGCCGTTGTTCTTTCCGGGGGGGAACATCGGCGACCTGGCCGTCAACGGCACGGTGAACGACCTGGCCATGTGCGGAGCGCGGCCGCTGGCGTTGAGTTGCGGGCTCATCCTCGAGGAGGGGCTTCCGCTGGAGACGCTGCGTGCGGTGGTCGCGGCGATGAGCGCGGCGGCGCGGCGCGCCGGGGCGCCGCTGGTGACCGGCGATACCAAGGTCGTCGACAAGGGGAAGGGAGACGGCGTCTTCGTCAACACAGCCGGCATCGGGATCGTGGAGGCGCCGGCGCCGGTGGCGCCCGCGAGCGTGGCTCCCGGCGACGCCGTGCTGGTGAGCGGAGACCTTGGGGCGCATGGGATCGCGATCCTGTCGGTGCGGGAAGGCCTGGAGTTTGAAGGCGCCATCGCGAGCGACACGGCGCCGCTTTGGGAGCCGGTGAAGGCGCTGCTGGAGGACGGCATCGAAGTCCATTGTCTGCGGGACCTGACGCGCGGCGGACTGAGCTCGGCGCTCAACGAGATCGCGGGCGCCCGCGGCGCCGGTATCGCGGTGGAGGAAGCCGCGGTGCCGCTCGAGGATGTTGTCAGGGGCGCCTGCGAGCTACTGGGACTGGACCCGCTGTACGTTGCCTGCGAGGGCCGGTTCGCGGCGTTTGTCCCCGAGGCCCAGGCGGCGCGAACGCTGGAGATCCTGCACCGATACGATGTCTGCCGCCGGGCGGCCCGCATTGGATCGGTGACCGCCGAGCATCCCGGCGTGGTGGTGCTGCGATCTGCGGTCGGCGGACGGCGCGTGCTCGACATGTTGAGCGGCGAGCAACTTCCGCGGATCTGTTGAGGCCGCGTCGGGGTCCCGCACGGGGCGGCCCACTGAACGACGTCCCGCTGTGCGGCCTTCAGGCGGTGTGTATACTTAGTCCGTTCAGAAGTCCGAAACGGAGTGTCTCGATGACGTCACTCAGCCGCCGTCAATGGCTTGCCGCGGGAACGGCCGCCGTCCTGCGCCCGGCCGGCGCCGCGCCCGCCCGCGAGCTGCGGATACGCGGCCGCTACCTTCATTTCCCGGTCGCGGCCGAAGACAAGGACCGTGTCATGGTCAGGCTGCGATCCGGCGGCGAAGTCGTGCGCTACTTCGAGATCGATCTGGCCGGGAAGGGAGCCCCGCCGTTGTACTGGGCTTCCCTGGATGTGGGGCAATGGAAGGGCGGCACCCTGGCTGTCGA
This sequence comes from uncultured Solibacteraceae bacterium, assembly GCA_964425895.1. Classification (GTDB taxonomy): domain Bacteria; phylum Acidobacteriota; class Terriglobia; order Bryobacterales; family Bryobacteraceae; genus CAYRPT01. The sequence continues at coordinate 2,535 of CAYRPT010000296.1, forward strand.
GTGCGAGGATGCCGCACTTGTGGAACTCGTGGAGCAGGACGAAACGATCCGCCTGCCGGACAATCTGTACCGCGGGCCGCGCCGCCCGCAGTTTCATTTCAGCCCCCGAGCCGGTTGGACCAACGACCCCAACGGCCTTGCCTGGCTCGACGGTGAATACCATCTCTTCTTTCAGCACAACCCCTACGGCGTCAACTGGGGCAACATGACCTGGGGCCACGCCGTCAGCCCGGACCTGGTGCATTGGACGGAATTGGGCGACGTTCTCCATCCCGACGCGCTGGGCACGGTCTTCTCCGGGTCGGCGGTGGTGGACCACAACAACACCTCGGGGTTCGGCGGCGGTCCGACTCCTCCTTTGGTGGCGTTTTATACTTCCGCGGGAAAGCCGTTCACGCAGTCGATGGCCTATTCGACCGACCGCGGCCGCACATGGACGAAGTACGAGGGCAATCCGGTCATCGGTCATATCGCAGCCCAGAATCGCGACCCGAAGGTCTTCTGGCACGAGCCCGGCGGCCGGTGGGTGATGGTTCTGTACCTTGACCGCGGCAGGTTCCGTCTCTTCCAGTCGGCGGATTTGAAGCAGTGGACCGCGCTCAGTGACGTGGATTTTCCCGATGGGCACGAGTGTCCCGAGTTGTTCGAGCTGCCGGTGGATGGCGATCCCGCCAACTCGCGTTGGGTGATGTGGGAGGGCGCCGGACGGTATCGCATCGGGCGGTTTGACGGCCGGCGCTTCAGCGCGGAAACCTTTGTTCTGACAAGCGAGTGGGGGGCGAATTGCTACGCCGCCCAAACCTGGAATCATGTTCCGGACGGGCGGCGTATTCTGATCGGCTGGATGCGCCACAACCGGACGCCGGGCGAGCCTTTTGCCTACGAGGGGATGCCATTCAACCAGCAGATGACGTTCCCGCGCGTGTTGTCCTTGCGTACTACCGAAGAGGGCATCCGGCTGTTCGCCGAGCCGGTCGCGGAGATCGCCACGATCCGCGGCCGGCAAGCCGCCCGGATAAGCGGTCCGCTCCGCCCGGGCGAGAACCCACTCGCCGGAGTGCGGGCTGAGCTTTGCAGTGTGGAGCTCGATGTCGAGGCCGATGACGACGGTGCGGTTGAACTGCGCCTCGGCGGGACAAGCGTGGTGTACACGCCGCGGACCGCTGAGCTGACCGTGCTCGGCAAGTCCGTCGCGCTCTCCGGCGTCAAGAGGCGCCTCCAATTGCGCGCCCTGTTGGATCGGACCTCGGTGGAGATCTTTGCCGCCGGGGGGCGCTACGTGATGTCGTTCTGTGTTCGCCCCGGACCGGAGAGCGGCGGGCTGGCGATTACCACCACGGGCGGCGAAGCGAGGATCGCTTCTCTTCTCGTTAGCGAGCTTCGGTCGATCTGGTAACCGCGGCTCGGCTTTGCAGAAGGGAGGCGGGAAGACAGCCGTTTGACGCACACGGCCCAAGCGTGTAATTATTC
>CAYRPT010000296.1:4014-5726 GCA_964425895.1 uncultured Solibacteraceae bacterium
AGTGGAGCCGGCGATTCTAGAGCGCGAGCGCCCGCGGATTGCCGCCCAGGATGTCCGCCACGATCTCGATATTTCGGCGGCTGAACTGGAGGCGCTCCTCGCCCTGGCGAGCGAGATGAAGCGTGAGCCCCGGAGGTTCCGCGAGGCGCTGGCCGGGCGCTACATCAGCATCCTGTTTGAGAAGCCGTCGCTGAGGACGCTGATGACCTTCGAGCTCGCCATCCGGCAGCTTGGTGGCGACTCGGTGGTCAGCATCGGGCGGATCGGGCAGCGCGAGCCGCTGGCCGACATCGCCAGGAATCTTGACCGCTGGACCCACGCTATCGTGGCGCGGACGTTTGCGCAGGAGACCATCGATCAGCTCGCGCGCTGGTCGTCCGTGCCGGTGGTGAACGCTCTGAGCGAGATCTACCATCCGTGCCAGGCGCTGGCGGACGTCTTCACGTTGCAAGAACATTTCGGAAAGCTGCGGGGGCGCAAACTGGCCTTTGTCGGGGATGGCAACAATGTCGCTCATTCGCTGATGTTGACCGCGGTCCGCCTGGGAATGCACTTCGCCATCGCCACGCCGGAAGGCTATCAGCCCTATGCCGAGGTGGTCAAGGAGGCCAAGGCGCGGGCCGCGGAAAGCGGGGCGAAGCTGCTGGTGACCAACGACGCCGCCAAGGCCGTGAGCGGGGCGCATGCCGTCTACACGGACGTTTGGACGAGCATGGGTTTTGAGGAGGAAGCGGCCGAGCGGCGCGTGAACTTCCAGCCATACCAGGTGACGCCGGAACTGATGGAGAAGGCCCACCGGGAGGCCGTCTTCATGCACTGCCTGCCCGCCCGGCGCGGCGAGGAGGTCGTAGAGGAAGTCATCGAATCGAAGCGGTCCGTGGTCTTCGAGCAGGCCGGGAACCGGTTACACACACAGAAGGCGTTGCTGGCCATGCTTATCGAGCCGGACGTTTGACCGCCGGTGGGCCGGCCGGGCCGCGCCCCCGAGCCGGCCGGCCGCGGCAGGAAAAGAAGGAACACCTATGGACAAACCGAAGAGAGTGGCCCTCGCGTATTCCGGAGGGCTGGATACATCGATCATCATTCCCTGGTTGCGGGAGAACTACGGCTGTGAAGTCGTGGCCATCTGCGGCAACATCGGTCAGGGCGACGAGGAACTGGAGGGCCTGGAACAGAAGGCTCTGCGCACCGGCGCCGCCGAGGTGCACATCGCCGACATGCGCGAGGAGTTCGCGCAGGAGTACCTGTGGCCGATGGTACGCTCGGGCGCTGTGTACGAGCACAAGTACCTGCTCGGCACCTCGATCGCGCGCCCTCTGCTGGCCAAGAAGCAGGTGGAGATCGCGCTCCAGAGAGGTTGCGACGGGCTCGCGCACGGCGCCACCGGGAAGGGGAACGACCAAGTTCGTTTTGAGCTCACCTACAAGGCGCTCGCGCCGCACCTGGCGGTGATTGTCCCCTGGCGGGAATGGGACATCGTGTCGCGGGAGGACGCCATCGCTTACGCGGCCCGGCACAACGTGCCGATCTCCGCCACCACCAAGAAGATCTATAGCCGCGACCGCAACCTGTGGCATATCTCCCACGAGGGCGGGGCGCTCGAGGATCCGGCCAACGCCGCGCCCGAAGAGATCTGGATGATGACGCGCAGCCCCGGTGACGCTCCGGGAACGCCGGCCGAGGTAACCATCGGCTTCGAGCGAGGAACGCCG
>CAYRPT010000297.1:0-5722 GCA_964425895.1 uncultured Solibacteraceae bacterium
GCGTCCCGCTGGCGCCGCCAGTTCGACATGTCGTCGTAGTAGAAGTAGGCGAGATTGTATTAACGGATGCCGGCTTCCACGGCGGCGCGAAGCAGCGGCCGGCCTTCTTCAGCCGAAGTGATGGCGGTGCTGATCATCGGCACGTCCATGCCTCGCTTCCGGAAGGCCTCGACGGCCCGGGGAAGATCCAGCGGGGCGCGCTCCGGGGATACGAGGCCGCCCGGCCGCACCGTCAAATCCGGCCCCTTCACGCCCAGCGCCGCCAATGTGTCCACCGCCTCGTCCAAGGCTGTGCCGCCCAGGTGGTCGGTGAACAGGCAGATGCGTTCCGCCAACGGCCGGGCCGCCGCCGCGAACGCTCCGCCCAGGAAATCGCGCCTCGTCATTCTCACCTTCGCGGGCTAAACCTCCTTCGGGGTCGACCAGTGGCTGCGGTAGCGCCGCTTCACCAGCATCTTCGCCTCGTCATCGTTCACGATCGTCTCGTTCTCCTGGTCGAACTCCACGTTGCGGTGCACCCGCGCGACGATGTTGGCCAAGTGGCAATGGATCGCCGACAAGTGCCCCTCCATGATGTCGCCCCGGGGGAGGCGCCGGGTCCGGATGGCGTCGACGAAGTCTTGCTGGTGGTGGTTATGGTCGTCGTCGGCGTCGTCATGATGCACCAGCTTGCCGTCACGGTCGAAAACCTTGAAACCCCAGCGGCGGTTCCACCGGCCGATGTGGACGGAGCCTTCGGTGCCGTAGACGGCGGTGCCGTTGTCGACGCCCTCCATGGGGTATGGGGTCCAGATGCGCATTTCCCAGATCATCGCCGTTCCGCTCGGGTAGTCGAAGGTGATGTTCATGGTGTCCGGGGTCTGCTGGTCGTCCTTAAAGAAGACCTTGCGGCCCATGCCGCTGGCCCTGGACGGGTAGCTTTCGCCGAGCGCCCAGCGGCAGATGTCGATCTGGTGCGCGCCGTCGTTGCCGGCGTCGCCGGTACCGAAGTGCCAATGCCAGTGCCACTTGTAGTGGAAGCGGTTCGGGTTGAACGGAATCCAGGGGGCCGGACCGAGCCAGGTTTCGTAGTCGACCCCCGGGGGCACGGGCGCGTCCTCCATGTGGCCGATGTCGGCGCGCAACTGGATGTTCCACGCCTTGGCCATCAGCACCTTGCCGATCTTACCGGACTTGACGTACTCGATGGCGCGCACAGTAGACGGCCGGCTGCGAGACTGCGTGCCCACCTGCACGATGCGGCCGTTGCGCCGCGCGGCGTCGATCATGAGCCGCCCCTCGCGAATGTTGTGGGAAGCGGGTTTTTCGACGTAAACGTCCTTGCCCGCGTCGCAGGCCAGAATCGTGGCGGGTGCGTGCCAGTGATCCGGCGTAGTGATCACCACGGCATCGATTTCTTTGTCGTCGAAGAGCCGGCGCATGTCGGCGGTCTCCCGGGGCGCCGCCAGCCCCCGCTTGCTGATCTCGGCCCGCGCCCGCTCGAGCGATGCTTGGTCCGGATCGCACACATACTTGATGCTCACGCCCGGCACCGCCGAAAAATCACCCAGGAGCGCACGCCCCCGGCCGCCCATCCCGATGATGCCGATATTCAACTGGCCGGCGGCGGCGATCATCCTCTTTGCCGCCGTCGCAGCCCAAGCCGTTCCTACGAAATGCCGCCGGTTCACGGGCGCCCCCTCCTTATCGGGTGGGGCTAGTGTATCGCAGGACGATCGATCGCGAGAAGCGCGGCAGGGTGACCGAACCGCTGGCGGCGCGGCCGTCGGACCACTGGCCGTTCCAGGGATCGTAGAATCGCACCGGACCCTCATAGCCTGGGGCCGGGATCCGGATTCCCTCGAGCGCCTCCGGCGGCTGGCCACGGTCGAGCTCCGAGCGCCAGTCGTTCAACCGGTCGCGGCACCAGACGAGCGTGGTGCGCCGGCCCTCGAGCCTGTAGACCCGCAGGCGTCCGGCCTCCTCCAGAACCGGGGTGAATCTTTCGGCGGGGGGATCCAGATCTCTCACCGCCTCGGCGAAGCGGCCGAACTGCCACCAGAGACCGTTCCTGGCGACGTACTGATCCCAATGCCAGATCTGGCCCGGGCCGGCCGAACCACTGAAAAACGGAGCGAACAGCACATCGTGCAGAATGACGCCATGCTTGTCGGCGGCGTACAGACGGAAGGGGCCGGCATGCTTCGGCTCCACCGCGCCGCTTTCCGCCAGGATCACCGGCTTGGCGGGGCCGTAGCCGAGCAACTCCCGCACCGCATCAGCCGCCAGCACGTCCACCGGGCCATGGCACACTTCCAGCTCGGCACCGAGGTCGAGATAACGATGGACCTGCGCCAGGCCGTTGTCCCGAAAAAGGCTGTGGGGCCGGTAATACTCGCGCGCCCGAGCGCGGTCGAAGCTGCCCAGGCTCTGTAGCGAGAGGTTCTTCGGGAAAGCGCGCCGCAGCTCGGGAAGCATTGCCTCGGTCCAGGTGAGGTAGTCGCCGCCGCGTACGGCGTTCACCTCGTTCCAGAGCTCCCATCCGAAGATGATGGGATCATTGCCGTACCGGTCGGCATACCAGCGAATCTTCTTCCGGAACCGCTGCCGGGATGGCTCACCGTCGAAGAAGTCGGCGATGTCGCGGGCCGCGCCGCCTTGGTCGACGTGATGCAAGGGCTTGTCGGCCCAGGCCTGCCGCCCGCCGCCAATCGAACGGAAATGCTCCATGGTCATCTTGACCCGGATGCGGTAACGCCGGCAGAGGGCGAGCATCCGGTCGATGCGCTTCGCGCGGGCCTCGTCGTAGACGCCGCGCGTCTCGGGCGCGACGTCCCCGAAGGGATTGCTCAGCCAGACCCGGATGTAGTTCCCCCGGTTCTTCGAGAGCTCCCGCAGCCAGGCATCAAAGGTGCGAAACGCTTCTTCCTCGTCCGCCTGAGCACCACCTGGCGGGGCGATCATGTTCAGTCCGATGGGAATGTAGGGCGATCCGTCGGTCAGCTCGAGATAGGAGCTGTGCCGCGGGCTGACGCGGACGAACTCCTCGAGCGAGCCGGGCGGTTCGCCGGCGCCGGAGGGCATGAGACAACCCGCAAGAAAGACAACGAAGGCGAGTTTTCGGAGCACCATGCCTGTATTGTACCGGCGGAATTCGGGCGGGGGCTCTCTCCAGGGAACATTTGTGAATGTTCCCTTTTATCAATGACGTGCGGCCTCTGCGCCGGAGGCGCCCAGCCGCGCGGTTAGCGCTCAGAAGAGCTTGGTGGAATCGAGCAGGATGGTCACCGGACCGTCGTTGACCAACTCCACGTCCATGTGCGCCTGAAAGACGCCGGCGCCGACGGCGACGCCGCGCTCCCTTGCCCGCGCAACGAAGTACTCATAGAGATTGCGGGCGGTTTCCGGCCCGGCGGCCTCGTCGAAGCTTGGGCGCCTTCCGCGGCGGCAGTCGCCGAAAAGGGTGAACTGGGAGATGACCAGCAAGCCGCCGCCCGCCTCGCTGACGTTGCGGTTCATCTTGCCCTGGTCGTCAGGGAAGATCCGAAGCCCCAGCGTCTTTTCGAGGAGATAGTCGGCGTCTTTTTCCGTGTCGCCCTGCCGGACGCCGAGAAGCACCACCAGGCCGACGCCAATGGCGCCCGTGACGCGGCCGTCCACGCGCACCGAAGCTCGCGACGCCCGCTGGATGACCGCCCGCATAATGTGATAAGGAGGAGGTCTCGAACCCCGCTATGATCGAAACGTTCGCCTATGCCCGCGCCGGCCTGCTGGGGAACCCGAGCGACGGCTACTACGGTAAGACGATCGCGCTCATCGTGCGGAATTTCCGCGCCCGAGTGCTACTCTACCCCAGCGCGCGGCTGGAGATCAAACCGTCGAAGGCGGACATGCCGGTGTTTGAAAGCCTGGACGATCTCTATAGCGTCACCCGCTGGCGCGGCTACTACGGCGGCATCCGGATCATCCAGGCGCTCATCGTGCGCTTCGTCGATTATTGCGTGGACCAGGGAATTGAGCTCGAGCACCGGAACTTCACCATTGAGTATGAATCGACTATTCCACTGCGCCTCGGCATGGGCGGTTCCAGTTCGATCATCACCGCCGCCTTGCGCGCCTTGTGCCGCTACTACGAAGTTGAGATTCCATTGCCAGTGCAGGCGCGGCTCGTGCTCGAGACCGAAACCAAGGAGCTGGGCGTCCCCGCCGGTCCGCAGGATCGAGTGATTCAAGTCTACGAGGGCCTGGTGTACATGGACTTCGCCCGCGAGTACATGGACGGCCGCGGCTACGGGCACTATGAGCCGCTCGATCCGGTCCTGTTACCTCACCTCTATGTGGCCTATCGGACGAGCTTGAGCGAGGGGACCGAGGTTTTCCACAGCAACATCCGCCAACGTTGGTTCAGCGGTGACCCGGAAGTCGTCGGGGCGATGAACACCTGGGCCTCCTACGCGGAACAGGGCCGCCGGGCCTTGCTGGATCACGACTACGCGACGCTGAACCGGCTCATCAATGCCAACTTTGATCTCCGCACGAAGCTCTATCACATCAGCCGGGAAAACATCGAGATGGTCGAGACGGCTCGCGCATGCGGCGCCGCGGCCACCTTCACCGGTTCCGGCGGTGCGATTGTCGGCACCTACACTGACGATGCGATGTACCAGCGACTCACTGAGGCTTTCCGGAGAATCGGCGTCGGCATCGTGAAACCCCAGGTCCTGCCCGTACCTCACCGCCGGCGTGCTAAGCACTAAGCGTTACTCGCCTCAGGGTATTCCCTTATCGCTCGCCTGCGTGGCGCCGTCGATTTCGATAACGATGATTTATCGCCGACGTCGCCATCGCGGCAGCGCCCGAGCGGGATTCTTCCGCTTCGAAAGCAACCAGCGCAAACAACTATCCGGTTTCGGAGACGGCGAACTCATCCGTCTGCGGGACGAGCACGGCAATGTGTGGCAGGGTCACGTAGAGGACCAGGCGGACGATGCCGCACACTTCATCTTCCGCGATCACGAGGGGAAACGGATCTCGGGGATATCTGACCGTTACGGCGTGACGCTCCGCGACGAGCGGGGAAACACCTGGCGCGGCTACATCGACTGAGGGAGGAGACGGGCCCGGCGCTCGTCCGTGACGGCCGGTTACCGACCATGTATCATGAAGATTCTGACTCATGCCCTCCCAGCGTCGGATTCGTTACAAAGACGCGGGCGTCGACATCAATGCGGCTGACCGCGCCTTAGCCAAAATCAAGGAACACGCCCGGAAGACCTTCACCCGCAATGTACTCACGTCGATCGGCAGCTTCGGCGCCGGCTTCAACCTGAGCGGTTGGACGAAACCGGTTCTGGTGAGCAGCGCCGACGGCGTAGGAACCAAGCTGAAAGTGGCCATTCTGGCTGGCCGCCACGATACCATCGGCGAAGACCTGGTCAACCACTGCGTCAACGACATTATGGTTCAGGGGGCGACGCCGTTGTTCTTCCTGGACTACCTGTCGCTCGGCCGGATGGACCCGGTGGTGGTGGAACAGGTGATCTCCGGCCTTGCCCGGGGCTGCAAGGCGAACGAATGCGCCCTGATCGGCGGCGAAACGGCGGAGATGCCCGGCCTCTATGGGCCGGGCGACTATGATCTGGCGGGCTTCATCGTTGGCGCGGTAGAACGCAATCAGCTCATCACCGGATCCCGCGTCGCCGCCGGGGATGTCCTGATAGGACTGCCTTCCAACGGCCTGCAC
>CAYRPT010000298.1:0-5718 GCA_964425895.1 uncultured Solibacteraceae bacterium
CCCTTTCCATCCACGCCGCGTCGTCAACGGTCGAGACCGCCTTGTTCAGCACCACGCCGAAGCGGCGGATGCCAATTTCAGTCGCCATCGACCGGACCCGAGCGGCGGTTTCGATACTGCGCCGGCCGGGTTCCACGACGGCCACCATCAAATCAACTCCCATGGCGGTGCCGCGGCCCAGGTGTTCGATTCCGGCCTCCATGTCCAGGACGAGCGTGTCACCGGGCTGAAGAGCCAGGTGGAGCACCAGTTGCTTAAGGAGCACGCTCTCCGGGCAGGCGCAGCCCCCGGCCGCACGCTGCACCGCGCCCAGGACCAGCAGATCGACGCCTGCGTGACGCACGGCGTAACGCTCGGCGATGTCAGCCACCTCGGGATTCAGCTTGAACATCTGGCCGAACTGCCGCACTTTGGCTCCGGTGCGCTCTTCGATCAGCTCCCGTTCTTGAGCGATAGTGCGAATCCGGGCCCGAAGATCGGGCGGCAAGCCCAGAGCGGAGGCGAGATTCGAGTCCGGGTCCGCGTCCACCGCCAGCACCCGGCGGCCATCCGCGGCGCACAACAGCGCGATCGTGCCGGCTACGGTCGACTTCCCGACTCCCCCTTTGCCCGTTATTGCCAGCTTCATTGCGCCCTGTCCTACTGCCGGTTCCGGGAGCGAATCACCTGTTCCACCGCCAGCATCGCGAATCCCACAATCTCTTCCGAGCGGGCTCGGGCGGCCAAAGGATCCCGGCTCCGAATCGCGTCGAAAAGGCGGCGGTGCTCCGCGATTTCCAACTGCGTCGACGCCCGCAGCCGGACCGTGAACGAGAGCGCGACTCGAAAGGACTCGCGGATGCTGGCGTTCAACTGCCGGAACATCGGGTTCTTCGATGCGTTCACGACTGCGGTGTAAAACTCCAGATCCAGGTCAACCGCCCGCGCCGGTTCCGCGGCAGGCGAGAGGTTTTCACGACGCTCGAGAGATCGCTCGATGGCCTCCAGATCCTCGTCGTCCGCCCGCAAAGCCGCGAAGCCCGAAGCGGTCGGTTCAATCGCGAGGCGGATTTCGCAAAGATCCCGGAGGAAACGGGCGTCCGGATGGATCTGGGCTTGCCACATCAAGATGTCCGGATCGAGCAGGTTCCATTGCTCCCGAGGCTTGGCGCGAGTGCCCGAGCGAGGCCGCACCTGCACCATGCCCTTGTCCGCCAGGACCTTGACCGCCTCCCGGAGGATGCTGCGGCTTACGCCAAGCTGGTTGCACAGTTCGGCTTCGTTCGGAAAGGCCAGCGGCTCGGAATCCCGTTCCGCTTCAATCACCCGGAGAGCGAGGACACGCGTGACCCAACCATGGAGGTTCTCGGGGCTCGCTATCCGGGTGAACGACATAGAAATTTTCAGTTCTGAATATCTGTAATGATTGAGGATATCATATGATGATTCGCCCCACAACCCTCCACACGAGCACGGCCTCGGCACGATTGGCCGGCGGCCGGTATCTCCGCCGGGAGTCGCCCGGACGATCTCTTCCGGGCTGAGTCCGACGGGCGACGCTGGCGCCGGGGACCGCTGCTAGCGCCAGTATCCCTCCACCCAAACGTAACCACCCCTCCGGGGAGTCCGGTAGCCAGGCACCCAGACTTGACCAGGCCGAGGCGGTTTCACCCAACGTCCCTTTGTCCATCGATAGTGGTTTCCCGTCCACCGGTAGTGGCCGGGAACCCAAAAGCGCCCCGTATGGATGTGCTCCACGCTTACCCCTCGCGGCGGAGGTGGGGGATAGCCGAAGTGACGATAACTTCGCGCCGCACAACCTATCGATGTGAAAAGCGCCAGAATCGCAACGCCGATGCCGAACAGCTTCTTCATAACCAGCCTCCTTTAGGTCGCGAACGGACTCACTTCGCACGAAGGCACTTTCGCTGCCAGACGAGAACTCATTGATAATTCGAACCTCACGCTCTCGCGCGCGGCAGTTGGTGGTGGCCCAAAACCACCACGCTGCCTATGTTGGACCAAGACCGGCGTAGCGCTTTACCGGAACTTCACAATTTCGGGGTAAAATCTTCTCATAAGGCTTCCGTCCCCAAGCGGCAACGGGAGCTTCATCCGCTCAGCGTCAGAGCGCATTGCCGGGGGAGGCGCCCGGCGCCATAAAACCAATTAGGAGGGAATCGAACAATGCCAAAAATGGACGTGTCCACGGCGATCGAAGGCAGCGAAATGGCCGCGCGGGTGTTGGACAAATTGGAGCAAGCGAAGGCCGCCATTACCGAGCGGGCCTACTGGCTCTCAACGCAGAAGCCGGGGGGAGGTTCCGATATCGAGAACTGGATTGAAGCGGAGCGCCAATTGTTCCACGTTCCAAGCTGCGAGGTGATCCGCGAGAACGGTGATATCCACATCCGCGCCGCCGTACCCGGGCTTGAGGTCAAAGACCTGCGCCTGATGGCGCTCCCGGAGGCGATTGTGATTGCGTCCGTGGAGGCCGAGGGGGAAGACGCGAGCGGCGCGGAGGTCATATTCTCCGAGTTGAACCGCAACCCGATTCTGCGGCGGATTCCTCTCCCCGAACGGATCGCGCTCTCCTCGGTGAGAGCGAAGCTTGAACGGGGCATCTTGGAAGTGGCGGCCGCGCGGGAGGTGGCCGAAGCCGTCAAGCCGTCGCCACGGCGGGCGGCGGCCCTCCGAAACCGATCCTCCGCGAAAGCGCCGAAGAAGACAGCCGCCGGCGGGAAGACGCCCAGACCCAAAGTCTGAAGGAACCCGCCGGGCCGCGACCCGGGAGCCGCGAACCGCTACCCTACGGCTTGGGCCGCAGAGCCTTCAGAAACCGGTCCGCCGGCAGCGTGTTGAGGATGTCTCCCGGGGAGAGCCAGCCCCGGCGCGCCATGAGCACGCCGTACTGCATGTTCGCCAGGTGCTTGGGATGGTGCGCGTCGGTCGAAATCGTGAAGCGGACCCCGAGGGCCTTCGCGGTCCGCAGCAGCGCGGCGTGCAGGTCCAGTCGCTCCGGACTGGCGTTGATCTCCATGCACACGCCGTGGCGGGCGGCCGCGCCGGCCACCCGTTCGAAGTCGTATGCATACGCTTCCCGGTTGAGGAGCAGGCGGCCCGTCGGGTGGCCGATGATCTTGACGTAGGGGTTCTCGATGGTCCGCAGCAGGCGATCCGTCATCTCCGCCGGCTCAAGGTTCATGTAGCTGTGAACGCTCGCCGTCACCAAATCAAGCTCGGCCAGGGCCTCGTCGGCGATGTCGAGCCGGCCGTCGCGCAGGATGTCGCATTCGAGTCCGGAGAAGACACGGATTCCGAGCTCATCCGGTTCGATGGCGCGCACCAGGCGGGCGAATCCCACCACGCGCTCCTCATCGAGACCGTTGGCCATGGCGAGGGCCTTCGAGTGGTCGGTGATGGCGATGTACTCGTAGCCCCGCTCGCGGGCGTGAGCGGCCATGTCTTCGAGCGTGGCCCGGCCGTCGCTCTCGGTGGTGTGCATGTGCAGGTCGCCGCGAATGTCGTCGAGCGTCACTAGGCCGGGCAGCTTGCCGGCCGCCGCGGCGTCGATCTCGCCGAGATTCTCGCGCAGCTCCGGCGGGATCCAAGCCAGGCCGAGCCGTTCATAGATCTCCTCTTCGGTTGCGCCCGCCACCCGCTCGTCATTCTCGACGCGGTACAGCCCATACTCGTTCAGTGAGTAGCCTTTCTTCAGAGCGAGCTGGCGGAGAGCGACGTTGTGTTCCTTGCTACCGGTAAAGTATTGCAGGGCGGCGCCGGCGCTCTCGGCGGGTAGGGCGCGTACGTCAACCTGGAGCCCCTCGATGCCTACCCGCGCGGTGGCCTTGTTCTCGCCGTGGCCAAGCAACTCAGTAATCCGGGGGTGCCGCACGAAGCGGTTGAGCGCCTGCCCGGCGGCCGGTCCGGTGACGAGCAGATCGAGATCGCCGATCGTCTCCTTGCCGCGGCGGAGGCTGCCCGCCGGAGTCACGCGCTCGACCCCATCGGTTTCCATGAGATAGGCAACCAGCTCGCGCGCCGTCTCACAGCCGAAACTGAGCAGGAAGCGGCCCGCGCTCTTGCGGTAGTGGGCGATGGAGCGCAAGATTTTCTCTTCCAGTTTCGCGCCCATGCGGGGCAGTTCCCGCAGCTTCTCTTCCCGGCAAAGCTTCTCGAGGTCGTCGACTGTGCTGATCCGGAAGTGTTCGATCAGGAGGGCGATGCTCTTTGGTCCGAGCCCCTTGATCTTCAGAAGCTCGAGCGCCGTCGGCGGGTATGTCTCGAGGAGAGTGTCCCGCCGGTCAAACGACCCGCGCGCCAGGATCTCCTCGATGACGGCGGCGATTCCTTTGCCGACACCGGGGATGTCGGTCAACTTCTTCGCCGGGTCGCGGGCGATGTCGGCCAGCCGCTCGGTGAGGCCCTCGACGGCCGTGGCGGCGTTCCGATAGCTGCGGATGCGGAACGAGTCTTCGGCCGCGATCTCCATCAGGTCCGCGGTTTCGGCCAGCAGCCTGGCGATAGTACTGTTCTCCACGGATCGTCGCCCCAGCCACAATTCTAGCCCCAGGCCGCGACCCCGCGGCCGCCCCGTGGAGCGCTGGCGGCCGTGCGGCGTTTGTGCGCTATAGTGTCGTTTCCGGCGTGATTCTCGTTCAAGGAGTATCCAAGGTATACCGCCTCTACCGGAGGCCCTCCGATCGCATTCTCGAGGTGCTGCCCCTGGCGCCGAAAGCTCACCGGCAGGATTTTTGGGCGCTGCGCAACGTGAATCTCCAGGTACAGCGTGGGGAGGCGCTGGGGGTGGTCGGGCCGAACGGTTCCGGAAAGAGCACGCTGCTGCAGATTGTGAGCGGCATTCTACCTCCCACCTCGGGCCGGGTCGCGACCGAGGGCCGCATCGCCGCCCTGCTCGAGTTGGGAGCCGGCTTCAACCCGGATTTCACCGGCCGGGAGAATGTCTTTCTGAACGGGGAGATTCTCGGCCTCACCCGCGCGGAGGTGCAGGAGGCGTTTCCGAAGATCGCGGCCTTCGCCGACATTGGGGATTTCATCGACCGCCCGGTGAAGGAGTATTCGAGCGGGATGTACGTGCGGCTGGCGTTCTCGACCGCCATCCACGTGAATCCGGACATCCTGATTGTGGATGAGGCGCTCGCCGTGGGCGACGCCATCTTCTCCCACCGCTGTATCCGCAAATTCGAGGAGTTGAAGGCGCGGAAGGTGACCGTCTTGTTCGTCTCGCACGACCTTGGTCTCGTCAAGCAGATCGCCGACCGCGCGGTTCTGATGGTCAACGGTCGCGTGGACTGCGAGGGAGCACCCAAGGAGGTCGTGAATCGATACGTGGGGCTGGTGCTCGGCCGGGAAAGGGAGATCGCTGCCGGCGAGGGAGCCAAGCCCAGCTTCCGCCATGGGGACGGAACCAGCCGGATCCTGAACGTCGAGATGCTTGACTCCGAAGGACGGCCGGCCGCGACATTGCAAAGCGGCGAGCCGGTCCTGGTGCGGCTGACGGCGCGCTTCGAGAGGGATATAGACCAGGCGGTCGTGGGGATGCTCATCCGGAACCGGTTGGGAGTGGATGTCTTTGGTACGAACACGAGGATCGAGGGACACCGTCTGGGGCCGTTCCGATCGGGCGACACGCTACAAGTGCAGTTCGCGTTCGATTGCCGGCTGACCCGCCAGGAGTATACACTCACCATAGCTACTCAGAACTGGGACGGGACCAGC
>CAYRPT010000299.1:0-5714 GCA_964425895.1 uncultured Solibacteraceae bacterium
GTCCATTCCGTTAACCGTCCTGACGGTGACGCCCCGGTCGGCCAGGGCCTTCTCCAATTCGCTTTCGGCCCAGAGGGCCGGCGCCTGACCGGCGACAGGATCCGCGCGATCGACCATGATGGCCACACGCCGCCCTCCGCGGCCACAACCCGCGAGAGCGCTTGTTCCGGCGGCGCCAATCAGAAATTGGCGCCGGCTGTACTCGTCGGAGTGATTCGATTGCATAATTCCTGTCATCTCCTGTCAATCCACATGACACCAAGGGCCGCGAACATTATAGACCGCGGATCCGTTCGCAAGAACTCGGAGTTGAGAACCGGCGCCCTTACCGCGCTTTGGGCCCCGGGCCTGCGAAGCCTCCGGACAGGGAAGCTGGGGATCGAGGTGCCATCTCGTTCGCCTCATGACGCCTGCATCAAGTCAGCGTATTCTCTCATCTTTCGCAACCGGGCTTGGAAGGCGCTGTATAGGCCGTCCGCGTGCTGCCGGAGAGTCCGCTGGCTGTTCGTGTACTTATTCAGGCTGGTAGCGTGGTCAACCTCGCTCAACCACTGCGGAGGCAGCGAATCCGCGCCGGACAACGCTCCGGATATGCCGGCCGCCACCGCCGTCAGACAGTCCGTATCGCGTCCGAAGTTGACGCCGGCGATCATGGCGTCGCGCGTATTCCCGCCGGTCATACGGAACACGCACAGGCCTTTGGTCACCACCTCGTTGGCGAAGCTGAACGCGTAGGCCATGCCCCGGCCGCTGTAGACACTGTCGAAGGCCTCCCGCATCTCCTGGAAGTTCCGGCAATCCGCGGTGCGCTCTAATCCGCGCTCAATCTCTTTGACGACATTGCGATCGCAGAACTGCCGGACATCTTGGAGAACGCTGTCCACCGTAGCCCCCGGTTTGGTTGCCGATGCGATCGCCACTGCGGTCACACACGCCCATTGCAGACCCCGGCTGTTGGCCGTTTGATAGAGTTGGCCGACTTCGAGCACATCGACGGCCGCTCCCGCTGGGTCGCCCGCGTTGATCAGGCCGAGGGGGTGGCACGAGCGGGCCATCGAGACCAGGCCCGCATAGTCGCAGTAGCGGCCGATGTCGGTTGCGGGAATCCCCGACTTGGCCATTGCGAGCAGCGTCGCCTCAAACGGTTCCGACACCATTCCGGCCGATTCCGGTTTGATGTCTCGGATCCAGATCGCCCGCACGTCTTCCGCCGTCACCCGGTCCTGTTTCTCGATGATGGCGGTGATCATGAGCTTCTGGCGTTCGACACCGTCTTCGGTGGTTCCGGGTTCGCGGGTCCACCCGTTTCCGTAATGCTCGTAGGGCAGCAGCCGCTCCACCGTCCCGTGTGTCTCCTGGATGCGCTGCCATGTCCAACCCTCCACGGGCGCACCCATGGAGGAGCCGACGTGTACCCCGGCGATGCATCCGTAGAACTTCTCCCGCAGGCTTTTCCCGCCGCCGGCGGAAGCGCCCCAGGCACCACCCGCGGCGGGTGCTGCCAGAGCGGCCTTGAGCGCTTGGCGCCTGTTCATCTCCCTGGACCTCCTTGTTCGGACACACTATACTCCACAGGGGACGCCGCTGCGATGGATCGGCCGCACCGGCGGGCGATGCCGTGTTGCGGAGGAAGCGCGCCGTAGCTGCCGCCGTGGAAGTCCAGGTCGTATTCCTGCCAGCCGTGGCCGGGCTGCGGTTGTCTGGCCACTTGCCGGCCGGCGGATGGTGAACGTTGAGGCTGACCAACCGGAGTGGCGTCGGCGAGGTAATCCGGGAGTTTCGCCGCGCCTGAGGCCGAACCCGGGCGCGCAACGCCCGCGCCGGAGGATCGGGCATTTCGCGGCCGGGATGTCAAACGCCGCGGTCGCCGCTGATGTCGCTCTGCGGCCGGCCCCCCATGTCGAGGTTAACCTGGTCCTTCCGCAGTGCTTCTTGCAGTTCGGCGATCCTAACTTCCCGGGGCACGATCTTCTTCTTCGCCGAGATAGCTCCCGCCAGGCCGGCCGCGTGGCCGGTGGCGAGACAGTTGCCCATACTCTTCCCGGCCGCCATGGCAACATGGGTCGCCGAGATGCACCGGCCGCCCGTGAGCAAGCCGTCCACCTTCACCGGCAGGATAGAACGGTACGGCACGTCGTGAATCTTCATGTCGGTGAGGGGCATGAGACCCATCAGGTCGAGATATCCGCTACGCCAGGCGATCACGTCGTCGAACTTGCGGCCGCTCGAAGCGTCGTCCTCCGTGAGGACATACTCTCCCTTGAGACGCCGGGTTTCCCGCACCGCGATCTGGTCGCCCGCGGCTACCAGCTCGATGTCCTTGATCTCCTCGCCTCCGAACTCGCGCATGGCTTGCACCATCTGCACAACCTGGCGCCGGCTCGCGCACTCCGCCTTGGATCGCTCGAACGGATCCGTCATGTCAAACGCTCCCAGGTCGCGAGTACCGGTGTGATTCACCCAATAGTGATGTCCGTTCGATACCGGCCGCGGAGCCCAGCTCTTCGGAATGAGGGGGTACTTGGACCGCGCCCGGTCCGCAACCTCCTTCATCCTGACGCGCCGTATCTGCTCCGGCGGCACGTTCGCCAGGGCGAAGAGAAGAGTACTCGGCATGCGCGGCTTCTCCCGCTCCATCATTGTCTCGGCTCCCGCGAAATACGCCACGTCCGCGTCGCCGCTACAGTCCACCACGGCCTTGGCGTTGATCTGGGCGAGCCCCTGCTTCGTGCACACGACCACGCCGGTGATCCTGTCCCCTCGCATCACCGCGTCCGCCGCCGTCAGGTCGACGAGGTACTTGCACCCGACGGCGTCCAGCGCATCCAGTACCGCGACCTTGAGATAGTCCACATTGCAGTAAAGCTGGTGCTGTCCGATATAGACCGCCTGGTCTCCGAGCGCCACGAGCTTCTCGATGAGCAGCTCGTGCACAGCCGACCGTGGCTTCTGTTCCGGCCTCATCTGGTTGATCGGCATCCCGAGTGACCAGGCCGCCACGCCGCCGAAGAAGCCGTGTCTCTCGATCAGCAGAGTGCCGGCCCCCGCCCGGGCCGCCCCCAAAGCTGCGCCGATCCCCGCCGGACCGCCTCCCACAACCAGGACATCCACGCTCACGATCTCTCGGGGAGGTTTGGAAAGCGCCTTGGCCGATGGAACGGAGTGCGGCACTACGCCCGAAACCGCCAAACCCGCTCCCATACCGGCCCGCTTCAAGAGCTTGCGACGAGTGCTTTCGTTGCCCATGCTTTTCACCATCTCCTTGCCGGCGGAACTGGAGCGCAGCCCCTGCGGCGGTTCACGCCTCGGCCCCCGGCCGGTGCGCCCCGCTCATGGGCGCCCCGCCGCGCTCATCCTTACATATCATGGAATCTGCAACTCCTGATCTGGAGCCCGCTAATTCCTCCACCTGACCGAGCCGTTGCGGGGCCCGGCGGCGGCCGGTGAGGGATGCTCCGCTTCAAAATGCGTTGAGACGCTCCCCGCCGCTCGCAGCGCCCGGCCTGCCGTGACCAACGATCTGGCGGCGATCTTCGGGAAGGCCCGGAATCCATTTACCGGCTGCGCCTGAACGCGGCCGCTTAGGAACGTCGAGGCCGGCTTGAGCCCCCCGCGAAAGAGTTCCTTGGCGACGGAGTACTCCAACGTTACCCGGACATCCGCGTCGCTTGCCGCGGACTCAGCGCCGGCATCCAGGCGCCACACGCTTCCGCGCCGCAACTTGACGTGAATCACGGCGTCTGCGCCCCCATAACTGCGGCGCAACCCGGGCGGCAAGCCGTACAGCACGTTGAAGGTGAGGTCGCCGACAAGTCCGCCGAAGTAGGGGTCGGTGCGCTTCGCCGCCTCGACGGCTAAAGCCGCCTCCCTCAGCCAGTCCGGCAACAGAAACTCGTACGCGGGAGCCGGTTGGCCCCCTTCCCGCGAGGGGGTAAGTGTTTCTCTGTGTTTTGTTTTGGTGTGGCTGGCCATTGGGTTGGAGCGCGTGCTGCTCATTCTCCGATGATAACCCGGATGGATTCAGGCGACAAGGTGTTTGAGGCCTTCTAGTCCTGTTTTTGTCGAAGCTGAAACCAGAAAATACCGCACATTTTACTTGACTATCGGATTAACAGGTTTCAAGATAAAGAGTACGCGTTGTCGGGTGACCGGCATCGGCCGCCCGGCGGCAAGAAACGCTATGAAGCCAGCGACCAGGCGCGCGACTCGGCCGCGGCGGCTCACTACCGGTGAGGCCGCCGAGTGGTGCGGCGTTACCCCGGATACGATTCTCCGCTGGATCAGGAGCGGACGCCTGAAAGCGGAACGTACTGCGGGAGGGCACCATCGTGTGGAAGCGTCCGACATCGAGGCGCTGGCGGGGACGACTCCGCCCCCCCCAGCCGCCGGCGCTGGCTCGCCGGCGTCTCCCCTGCGCTGCTGGGAGTATCTCGCAGGTGGGAAAGGCGTCCTCGATGCGTGTGAGAAGTGCATCGTGTATCGCTCCCAGGCCGCGTTGTGTTTCCGGCTGCTCGATGCCGGTCCCCACATCGGGCACTCCCGGACCTTCTGCCAATCCTCCTGTGAGGACTGTGTGTACTACCGGCGGGTGCAGGGGCTGCCGATGCCTGTCCTGGTGATCACCGCGGACTCGAAGCTGATCCACGAGTTGGAGTGCGCCCCAGCGGGCAAGCTCGTTCTTCGATTCGCCCGCAGCGGGTACGAGGCCTCCGCCGTCGTTCAGCAGTTTCACCCTGGATTCGTGGTCGTCGATTGCGACAGCGTCGCCGACGGCGGCGACGCGCTGGTCCGCTGCCTGTCGGATGATCGCCGGGTTCCCGGGTTACGTGTCATCCTCGCCGCCCGGCCCGGAAGCAGGCGGCGCAAGACTGCCGCGGGTGCGGACCGCCCGGTGGCCGGCGTTCTGAGTAAACCCTTTGGAGCGCGGCTCCTCGAGTCTGTGATCGAAGCGATCCCGGTGCCCACGAACCCCGACGCGGGCAGCGAGTCGCCCGGCAGGAACATGGCTCCCACTGGGCTCGGACCGTGAACCCAAGTTGGCTCGCATGGCGCAAGCTGGCCACCCGCCAAGGGAACAAGGGGAATCGTCAAGGATGGCTGAACAACCCACGAACGGCATTGCAGCCCCGACGAGGCGCGGTCTCTGGCAATGGCTGCTGGGGAGCGGGTTGGTCGCGTCGGTGGCTTCGTTCCTTTACCCGGTGATCCGGTTTGTCAACCCGCCCGATGTCGCGGAAGCCGCGGTTCATGAGGCGACGGTCGGCGGCGCCCGGGAGTTCCCAGCAAACTTCGGAAAGATCGTGAAGTTCGGAAGCCGCCCGCTGCTCGTCATTCGCTCCGGAGAGGGCGGTTGGCGCGCCTTTTCCGCCACCTGTACCCATCTTGATTGCACTGTTCAATATGACCAGCAGAATCACAGAATCTGGTGCGCCTGTCACAACGGAATCTATGATCTGAACGGCAAGGTCGTTTCCGGTCCTCCGCCGGGGCCGTTAGAGGAGTTCGAAGTCCACATTCGGGGTGAGGAAATCGTTGTCTCCCGCCGCGCCTGACGGGATAAGGGAGGTACCACGTGGCGCCGTCCGGGCAATGGATCAGCCTGGTTCGCTGGTTGGATGACCGCCTGGGATTAGATTCGGTGCGCGAGTTCATTGCGCACAAGAGCGTTCCACGCCACTCCGGGACGGCGTGGTACTACTTCGGCGGCATCACGC
>CAYRPT010000300.1:0-5700 GCA_964425895.1 uncultured Solibacteraceae bacterium
TCTCTCCTCGGTCGGGGCGGATCGCCAGCACGGAGCCCGGCGCGAAGAACGAACCGCAGCCTGGGTACTGCACGATGTTGAGCAGAAAGCGGCGCGCGCCCCTCACGCTCCGGTACTGATCGTTGATTTCGCCGTCGATGTGCCCCCGGTAGGCGGCGGCGATGGCGCTGGCGGCCTGTTCCTGCCGGCGGGGCGCCCAGGTTTCGAAGGTGAAGCCGGACGGCTGGCCGCGCGGCGCGAGTTCCCGTACGGCGTCCGCCGTGATCGTCATGAAATCGCGGCGGTGGCGCCGGAGCCGCGCCGCGAATGGAAGCGGCCGTTCGAGCGAACCCGGCAATAGGAGCAACTGCGCCTCGACCCGGCGCAATTCATGGCTGTCGAACATCGAATCCAGCACCGCTTCGAGCAGCCGGTCTTCGTATTCGGCGCAGCGATAGTCCCGGAGAATGAAAAGGTCTCCGACCAGACCCTTCGTGTCCTCGCACACAAAATAGGCGTAGCCGAAGACCTCGGAACCCGACCCGAGCGCGAAGCCCGTCAGCGCTTGCATCCCGGCAAACCGGCGCACCAGGGCCGCCGTCGGCTCGAAGTCCCAGTCCAGCCGGTTGCGCCAGGCGTCTACCTCTTCTTGAAGCAGTTTGTCGAGCTGAGCCGCGCGAACATGGCGGAGGTCGACGAGCGCCGGAATCCGTGTCTCGCTCATCGCGGCCATAAGCGGATTATAGCCTCGGGCGGCGCAAAGGGCAGCGAGGCTGCGAAACGCCGGCATGTTTCGCCCGCCCGGGCTGGCCGCCGGCGGCCGCGGCGGAGCCACGCGAACGCGGATGCGGATCAGGACGGACGCGGCGCCGGCGCGCGGACCACCGCCTGGACACGCAGCCTCTCGCGGGGATCAAAGGTGCGCTGGAGATCGAACGATCCCGCTCCCCACAACTCCGTGAAGAAACCTTCGAGCTCGGGCCGCAAGGCCTCCCAGGACTCCTCCGTGTTGGGCGTCAGAAGGCGGTCGTTGAAGACCACCTCAACGTCGCCCGGGTGGAACTTCAGCTTGCCGCGGAACTCGGGCTCGTCCTCCAGCCTACGGCAAGCGGCCCACGCCGCGTCATAGGCCTCTTGCAGTTTCCGCTGCGTCGGGCCGTCCACGACGGCGCGCCGGTTGTACAGGAGCCCGAACCTGCCCCCCGTCTCGCCGAGCGAGTAGTGCGCCTCGTGACCGAGGAGCATCACACCCGGGCCGCCCGGAACATGACGATAGTCGGCGATATCGATCAGCAAACCGCCGATGGCGCGCTGCTGAATCCAGCGGTGAAACACCGGGATGGCGTCGCCGCGATCGATCGCCACCGGTTCCTGAGCGAAGATTTTGACGTTGACGTGTTGCACTTCCATACACAACCGGCTTAGCAGCGAATCTCTTAAATCACGGCCTGTTGTTCCTCCAGAAGCCGGCCGTAACAGCTATGGGCCGCTTCGAGGAACAGTTGCGCTTCTTCGATCTGCCGGCGCGCCCGGTCCGCGTCGCAGGGCCCCCCGTTGCGCTCGTGCGCGTCGAAGTAGTACTGGGCGAACTTCCCGTGGGCGAATCGGTCAAAGAACAGCTTGGTGTCGTAGAAGTGCCGGCGAAAAGCCTCCACCACCTGGTCCGGAGCTTGAGGCGCCGCGCCGAGCCGGTGAGCCAGCAGCGCTTGGGCCCCACGCATCATGGAGTCGTAAGCAGTCGCGGCGGCCTTGGGGGCATCGCCCTTCTCCAACTCCAACTGGGCTTCAAAAGCTTCCCGCTCGCACGCCGCGAGTTGGAATTCGATCGGCGACACCACCTCGCCGGCGCACTCTCCGACGCCCAGGTCCCCCACCGTGAACTCGCGCGCGTCCGCCCAGTCGGTGTAGAACGCCGGAGCGGTGTCGTGCGAGGGAATCTCCTGGAGATCCTGAATCATCTTCAGGCATTCGGCCTTGCCGATGCGTTGGATGAACTGCTGGAACGTTTCGCCGTCGCGGCGGCCGGCCAGGTAGCGCCCCGTGATGCGGTCGAGTGTTTCAGGAACCCGCTTGGACGGAACCGCCCCGATCGCCAGCCCGTAGGCGCCGGCGTTTTCGGACCACTGCCCTCCCAGCAGCACCTGGAAGTGCGGTACCTCGTAGCGGCCCTTATTGCGCTTCACGCCGTAGAAGCCGATGTCGGCCACGTGGTGCTGTCCGCACGAATTGAAGCAGCCGCTGATCTTGATGTGGAGCCCGCGGATCGCCTCGGGGGTCTCGTCATGGAGCAGCCGGGTTCGCAGTTCTCCGGCCAGGCCGCGGGACGACGCAATTCCCAGCTTGCAGGTGTCGGTGCCGGGGCATGCGACGATATCCGCGATGGTGCTCGCCGTGGGTTCGGCTAGTCCGGCTGCCCGCAGCTCCTCATAAAGCGCCGGCAAATCCGCCTCGCTCACCCATCGCACCACGAAGTTCTGCTCCACCGTGGTGCGGATCGTCTCGTTGGTGTACCCGCGAGCGATGTCAGCCAGGCGCCGCAACTGCGGGGCCGTGATATCGCCCAAAGGCAGGGGAACCGTCACCGTGGCGTACCCGGCCTGGCGCTGCGAATACACGTTCGTCCGGCGCCATTCCGAAAAGCCGTCCGGACGCGCCGGCTCGATTTGCAGGAGCGCAGCCTCTTTTTTCGGCCGCTCGTCATAGGAGGGTACGGCAGCCAGGAACTCCGCCGCCTTGGGGTCCTCCGGCAATTGCGCCCGCTCCGCGTTCACCCGCTTCCGGAACTCCTCGAGGCCGAGCTTGTTCACCAGGAACTTGATGCGGGCCGTGTTGCGATTCTTCTTTTCGCCGTACTTCGTGTACACCCGCGCAATGGCCACCGCCAGCGGCATCAGTTCGGAAGCCGGCACAAACTCCGCGAGCAGCTTCGCCTGGTAGGGAACCGTCCCCAGCCCCCCGCCGACATACACGGCAAAGCCTCGCTCGCATGAGCCGTTCTCGTACCGGATTTTGGCGACCGCGCCGAGGTCGTGCATTTTCACCAGCGCGCACGGATTGGTCTCGCAACCGGAGAAGGCGATCTTGAACTTGCGTCCGAAATCCTGGCACTCCGGATGGCCGAGGAGATAGTAGGCCGTGGCTTTCGCGTACGGCGTGACGTCAAACACCTCTTCCCGGCAGACGCCCGCCAGCGGGCAGGCCGTCACGTTGCGGATCGAGTTGCCGCAGGCTTCCCGCGTGGTGATGCCCACCGCGGCCAGCCGGCGCATCACGGCCGGCGTGTCTTCAATATGAACGAAATGCAACTGGAAATCCTGCCGCGTGGTCACGTGCGCGATCCCGTCGGAGTATTCCTCGGCCAGGTCAGCCACGGTTTCAAGCTGGGCGGCGTCCAACCCGCCAAACGGAATCTTGATCCGCTGCATCCCCGGCGCGTCCCAGAGCGTCTGCGGGCCCTTCGTGGCCTGGCCGCTCGGATATTCCAGCCGCCGGGTCGCTATTCCGTCGTGGCGCTGTCCGTTGTCATAACGCTGCCCGTAAACTCCGCGCCGGAGCCGGGTTTCGGCGAACACCCGCTCGTCGATCTTGCCTTGCCGCCGCAGCGCAACCTCGTTCTCGAAGATGTCGATCTCCGCCGCCAGCGCCGGGGGCATCGCCCCGGCGAGACGATCCTTCCACTGGTGGTTGCTTGCTTTCATCGCCTGCCTGTGTTCCCTCCCGAGCGCTTCAGGACACTATACCCTAAACTATATCGAAAAAGGGATAATTTGGCAATCGCCAATCCAAACCCGGCATGTCAGGGAGTGCCGGCGCCAGGCTGGATGCGCTGAGCTTGCCGGACGCCAGGCTTTCAGCGCGCGGCCCGCGCCGCGCCTCGCACGCCCACCCGCCGCATCACCTTGTGTGCCGTCTCGAAGATGACTTCCTCGACGTCCTCGGCGAACGGCCCGGGCTGCCCATAGTAGACCATGCTCCGGTCGGCCTCGTACCCGCCTTCGCGCAGCACGCGAACCGAGGGGATGTAGCACATGACATCGTTCGAGTATCCGGCGACAATCAGGCGCTCGCCGGGAAATTCCCGCTTCGCCCGGAGCGCATAGTCGACCACGACTTCGCCTCCAAGGGCGAGCACGGTGACGCTTCCGCCAAAACGGATCGCCTGGACCGGATACGGCACGGAGCGGATGGGACGGCGTTCCTCATAGGCATCGAGCATCTTGCGGGCGCGCCGGACGGTGGCCGCGTCTTTGCTCTCCAGCTCTTTTTCGTACTGTTCTCGCGTGTGGTGCCGGAACCGCAGATCCACGATCTGAAAAGCTGACCGGATCGGCGGGCGAATCGGCGTGAGTTCACCCTGGGCGACCCGCCGGACCTCGTCCGCCAGCGCCGCGCCGTGCCGGCGCACCAGGTCGACCTCACTGCGAGGGTTGGGATTCTGGTCGCCGCCGCACAGCGCGAGAAACAGTGCCGTGGCCCCGGGGAAGGCCTCTTCGAGCGTGGATGCGGCAAAGCCCGAATAGTCGCCGCTCACCTGGTAGTGCTCCCCGGTGAGCGTGGTGTTGTGGCAAGCGTAGCCGAAGACGATCGCGAGCGTCTGCCCGGCCTCTCCGGTCACGCGGATGACGGGTACCGCGTGGTCCACGGGGCCGGCCGGATTGACGCCGAAATCCACCTTGCCGTCCGGCCGGATCACACGCCGATTGGCCGCGAAGCCGGCGCTTCCCTCTCCCAAGGCCATCGAGGCCGGGGCCAGCCTGCCCAGCGCGGTTCCGATGACGTTCACCAGGCTGTCGGCGACGCGCCGGGAATACATTTTGAGTTTTTCGATTTCCTCGGGCGGCAAGTCATACATCGTGCGCAAGTTGGACCAAACAATCGGCCCCGTATGCGTGTGGCTGGCATTCAACAGGACCTGGGAACGTGCCAGACCATACTGCTTGGCCACGCGCGCGCAGACCTCGTCGGAGAGCTCCCGCGGGAAGCCGATGAGGTCGGCGGAGGCCACGACCAACCGGTTTCCCTCCCCATCCTCCAGCGCGAGCGCGCGAACGAACAGCGGATGCAGCACTCCTTCCGACGGCTTACTGCGGCTGGCGTATCCGGACAGCCAAATGGGACCATCCGGCGTGATATCCAGCCGTGCCGTGCCGGCGCGGAACTCCGCCGCGGGCGCGGCCGCGGCGACCAACGTCAAGAGCAGCCCAACGAGCCGCATCATACCCATACCTCCTGCAACGGCACTCCCCTCTTGCAGAGCTCGCAGTCCTCGGCGCCGCCATACACTCCGCCGGCGATCTTCGCCAGGTAATAGAACGGTACGTCGCCGAGCTCCTTGGTCTGCGGATGCGGCTGATAAACGAGCACCGCCAGCCCGACCACCTCACCGCCATTGGCTTCCACCAGGTTCTTGAGCTCCGCCAGCTTGGATCCGGAGCGCAGAATATCGTCCACCAGCAGTACCCTCTCTCCCGGCGACATCTTCAGGAACTGGCGGAACCGCAGGGGCTCGTCTTCGTTGTCGCGCTCCGCCCAATACACCTGGCGGGCCCGCAGCGCTTCGCACAGCGTATAGGCTACCGGAAGCCCGCCGGTGGCCGGACAGACGATCGAAAGCTCGGAGATGACGGCGCGGATCTCCGTGTTGGCTCGCACCAGCCGGCTCAGGCCGACGCTCAGCGTCTTCTGGTGCTGGAAGTACCGCATCGCCAGCGGTATCTGCAC
>CAYRPT010000301.1:0-5694 GCA_964425895.1 uncultured Solibacteraceae bacterium
TCGAACTCGGGCTGGTGCTTGCCGAGGCCCCGGTTCTCCGCCACGAGCCGCTCGTACGGGAAGGCGGCCTGGGGATACTTATAGAGGTACTTCATGTAGGAGTGCGAGGGCGTTGAATCCAGATAGTGGAAGTACTCCTTCACATCCTCGCCGTGGTTGCCTTCGCTGCCGGTCAGGCCGAACATCCGCTCCTTGAGGATGGGGTCGCGGCCATTCCAGAGGGCGACAGCGAAACAGATCTTCTGATGCCGGTCGCAGATTCCGGCCAGCCCATCCTCGTTCCACCGGTAGGCTTGCGAGCGGGCGTGATCGTGGGGAAGGTGTTCCCACGCCATCCCGTCCGGGCTATAGTCCTCGCGCACCGTACCCCAGGCCCGCTCGCTGAGGTAGGGCCCCCAGCGTTTCCAGTGCGCGGAACGCTGCCGCGCCTGCTCCAGCCTCCGTTCTTCCGCCGTCATCGGACTGCTCCTTATCCTTCCCGCGACGCCATGAGTTCCTGGCCGCTCACGCCGCCACGCAAGCCTCGTCACACGCCCCGGCCGTATATGGGGATGGCGGCTCCGTTCACCTGGCTTGCCTGGTCGGATGCCAGCCAGACCACGAGATTGGCTATCTGCCTCGGGTCCACCCACCGCGAGAAGTCGGCGGCTGGGTCGGCGCGGCGGTTCGCCGGAGTATCGATGGTTCCTGGCACGACGATGTTGGCGGTGATGCCGGCATCCCTGTTCTCGGCGGCGAGGCACCGAACCAGCGCGAGGAGAGCGGCCTTCGAGGCGGCGTAGGCCGCGGCGTTGGGCGAAGCTTCCAGCGCCGCCCGGCTTCCGATGGCTATGATTCGCCCGTAGCCCTGCTCCCGCATCGGCGGCACCGCAGCGCGGGTCAAGTGGAATAGCGATCGGAAGTTGACACCGAGCATCAACTCCAGGGTTTCGTCGTCGGTGTCGATGACCGGCTTGCCTCCGGCGAACGCTCCTATCAGATGAGCAACCACGTCAAGCTTCCCAAAACGTTCCATCACACGGTCCGCCAACATGGCCGCGGACTCGCGGGAGACAATGTCGGCCGGCATCGCCGCGAAGCCTCCGCCCGCGAAGTCGGATTGCTGAATGGAGCGCGACACGCCGATGACGCGCGCGCCGGCCTCCAGAAAGGCTGTCGTGACGAAGCGGCCGAGACCGCCGTTGGCCCCCGTGACCAACACCACTCTTCCGTTCATAGTCCTGCTGGTTCCTTTCCCGCCGCCTGTGAACTCCCCCGCCGTGACCACCCGGCTCTTTCCATCCTGGCAAAAACGTGACGCGCCCGCGGGAGCGCTGCGAAAGCCGGCGGATGGCTCCGGATCTAAAATAGAAAGGGGGTTGTGTCCGCCCGGCACAGCCCCGAAGATCGCAGGAGGAACAGCGTATGACTTCGATGGCGCAAGAGAAGCCCGTCCTGCCGGTGGAGCACCACCTCCTCGACGGCGCCATGCTCGCCAAGCTCGGAATACGAATCCGGAACCGGTGGGATTCAGAGCTCGAATGCTTGTCCTGCGGCGAACGTTGGACTCCGCACCGTCTCCCGGACGGCCACCTGGCGCCTGGCTATTGGAAGTGCCCCAACCGATGTAACTGGTAGCCGGCGTCCGGTGAGGCGCAACAGGCGGCAAAACGTGATACAACTCCAGATAACGAGGTACAGAAATGCTTTGCCGCCGCGCCTTTCTAAGATCCGCCGCCGCGCCTCTTTCGCTCGCCGCCGCTCACCCGTCCGTCCGCCCGCCCAAGGTCGGCCTCGGTGAGTATCGCGTTTCCCGCCTTATCGCCGGTGGAAACACGATGCGGGGCTTCTCGCATTCGTCGCTCAAGTTGTCCCGCCACATGATGGAGTACTACAACGCGCCGCGCATCAGCGAGTTTCTGCTCCATTGTGAACGTTGCGGCATCGATACGTTTCAGTCGTCGTACTCCGACACCGTGCGCGACGGCATCCTGCGCGCCCGTGAGCAAGGCTCGAAGATCCAGTTCATCTGCCTGGCCTCAAACCGGGAGCGAGACTGGATGGCAAAGGTGATGCCGCTGAAGCCCATCGCCATCGTCCACCACGGCGGCGTCACGGACACGCTGTTCCGCGCCGGCCAGGCCGCCAAGATCGGCGACTTCCTCAAGGCCGTACACGACGCGGGCGTCCTCGCCGGGATGTCGACCCACAATCCGGACAACCTGGCCAAAGCCGAGGACGCCGGTTGGGAGACGAGCCTCTACATGGCCTGTTTCTACAACATGTCCCGCACGCCGGAGGAGCTGCGGGCGATGTTGGGAGGTGAGGATGTGCTCGGCGAGGTGTTCGTCGCCTCCGACCCCGGCCGCATGACGGCGCGCATTCGGGAGATCCGCAAGCCCTGCCTGGGCTTCAAGATCCTGGCCGCGGGCCGGCTATCCGAAGACCGCGAATCCCTGGACGCGGCGTTCCGCTTTGCGTACGCCAACGTCAAGCCGGGCGATGCCTGCATCGTCGGCATGTACAACTACTTCTCCGACGAGGTTGCCGAGGACGCGGAACTGGCCGGGAAATATTCGCTTCCGACCTGATCGCGCACGGCGCTAGCGCGGGCGCGTCCACGGTTTCAGGAATTCGAGGAACTGCCGCGCGGCCCGGTCGAGGTTCGCCTCGGAGCCGCCGCCGAGCATGGGAGCGCACATCTCATAGGCTACTGTGCCGTCGTAGCCGCCGTCGCGCAAGGCGTCGAGAAAGCCTCGGTAGTCGATGAATCCCTGGCCCATGGGGACCGCCTGCACCCACGGAGTCTCGGCGGTGTAGTTCACGAGCTGAGGGTGATAGCGGAAACGGGGGCGGAGTTGGTAGTCGGCCACCGTGGTGTGGCAGGTGAGGGGCGCCATTTCCCGGGCGGCGAGGACGATGTCGGTGCCGTGCAGGGCGGGCGCCCAGGCGTCGAAGATCGGCCGGCAGTTGAGTTCGCCGGCGGCCTCGATCAGGTCCCTGAGGCTCCGGTGGTCCGCCGCCAGGTCATGGTGATTCTGAACACCGAGGATGACGCCGTGTCCGGCGGCCCGCCGCGCGCATTCCCGAAGGGCGTCGGCGACCAGGTGGAACGTCTCGGCATACCCGGCGCCCTGATGCCCGTAACCGGTGAACACGCGCACCACACGGGCCCCCAGCGCCTCGGCCATCGCGGCCAGCGCCGTAATGTGGCCGATCTGGATCTCGCGATGCGGGATGTCGCCGTGCTCGAGATCGGCGGTGAAGTTGTTATAGCCGGCGATCACGTCGCATCGGAGCCCCCGGGCTTCAAGTTGCTCCCCCAGGAGGCGGCAGCGGGAAACATCGTAGTCCAGTGGCGACAGGTGGGGTCTCTTGGCCATCAGCATGACCGACGGGAAGCCCAGATCGGCGGCCTTCCGAATGAAGTCGTCGAGCGTCAGGGCGGCCTGTCCGGGCCAGACCCCGGCGTAGCTGACCGAGTGCAGAACGGGCAACATGGCGCCCATGGTACGTCCTTCGCCGGACGGCGCGCAATCGGGGTTGCCGGGACGGATCAAACCGCGCCGAGGCCGCTGAATATGGGCAGGATGATTAGCAAGTCGGCGCCGGCATGGAACAACGCCGCTCCCCACAGGCTGCGGGTCTTGTGCATGAGCCACGCCCAGGAGATGGAGAGTCCAAGCAGTATGACGAGGAATCCAAGCAGATCCGGCGCATAGGTAACCTGCATGTGAGCCAGGGTGAATGCCAGAGAGGTGGAAACGATCGCCATCCACTTTCCGACAAGGGGCTCGTACCGTCCCAGGAACAACCCTCGGAACAGGAGTTCTTCCATGAAGCCGTTGGAGAGGACAAAGAGAAGAACCCAGGGCGCGAGCGAGATGAGGCGGGCCATGCCGAGAGCCTTGACCGCCGGCTGCTGGAGCGTCAGTGCGAGGCACACGGCAGCACCGATCAAGCCGATGCCGAGACCAAGCGCCAAACCTCCCTTTCGGATGTACAGCGAGGCAAGGTCCTGGCCGGCGAGCCTCGCCACGACAAGCACCCCGACCACGATCAGCAATGCCTCCGAGAACTTGGCCACGGCCACTCCCGCCGGAGTGTTCGTCGAGAGTCCGAAGAGGCTGAGCGCCCACGACCCGAAGTAGAAGCTGAGGGAGAGTCCGAAAACCGCGGCGAAGTAGGCAAAGAGAACCGGACGGAAGCGGCTCGCCGGGCCTTCCTCCGGCAAGGCTCGCCACATAACGCCGCAGCCGGCAAGGAGCGCCGCTCTGACGCCGTAGTTGAACCACATCGGCATCACCGGCACGAACGTCATGGTGAGGGCGAAGACCAGGAAGCCGCAAATTGTGAGGAGAGAGAAGAGTCCGAGTTTCATTCAGCGTCTCTCTGAGAGGCCCGCATGGTCAGAGCAGCCACCGCTGTCCATGGTAACTCTCCAGGAAACACTTGTGAATGTTCCCTTCCATCAATGACGTGCGGCCTCTGCGCCGGAGGCGCCGAGCCGCGCGGTTAGCGCTCAGGAGCCGATAGTACGAAGACCCTCGGCGGTTCACTAAAGTATGACGTCCTTCTGCCGAACTAGTCAGTTGAGAGCGGGTTTTCACCTGAGGGCCGGAAAGGAGGATGGCTGGTGATGGCTGTCAATGATCGGGCATATCTCGGTGGCGGAGACTGGATCGAGTTCCGCAATGCGGCAATTCCACTTCGCGGGGAATACGTCGATATCCCCCTCCGCGACGTGACGCCGATGGTTGTCGAAATCCTTCGACGGGATCTGTTGGATCCCGGGCAAGCTCTACTCATCCTCGAGGCCGCTGAAGGCTCGCTGCTTCGAAAAGCGAACCGCGACGGCAACTCACAGTGCTGAAGTGTCACCGGTAACCGGGTGGAGCGCGGCCGGGGGGGCTATTGCCGAGGGCGGCGCTCGGCGGAAATCCGCCAGGGCGGCGATGATATTTGGGTTACATTTAAGTTACAGAAACGTTTTGATTCCGTAACTTCTCTGTTATGATCCCACCCAGACGTGAAAATCCGACGTGCCATCGTCATCGCGATTGGCGGAGCGAGCATCAGCGCAGCCGCCGAACTGACCGTCATCCTGGATGTCCGGGGCACTCTGGAACCCGCCGTTCACATTGAGTTCCGGCGCGAGTTCGAGCGCATCCTGGAAGTACCTGACCTGCGGATCGGGTGGCGGATCCTGAGCGCCAAAACCGCGCAAGAATCCTTCGAAAGGCTGGCCATCGTGCGGTTGAACGGCGCCTGCCTGGCGGGCCGGACCCCGCTGCCGGTCGTGGATGAATCGGTCGGGCCGCCGCTCGGACTGGCCCACGTGTCCGACGGAAAGGTTCTCCCCTTCGCCGAGGTGAACTGCGACGCCGTTCGCTGGATGCTAAGACGGGCGTTGCCGGAAACGGGCGCCGAGTTGCGATCGGTTTTGGTGGGACGGGCGCTCGCCCGCGTGGCGGCGCACGAGGTCTATCACATTCTGGCGGGAACGACGGACCATTGCGGATCCGGAGTTGGGCGGGAGTCGTTCACGCTCCGGGACCTCACCGTCCGGCGTTTCCGGTTTGCGAATCATTCGCTTGAGAGAATCGCGGATGAAATGGCTGTTCCGGCCGGGCGTGGCCGTCCGGTGGTCGCGGTTGCCCGGTAGGGGGCTCAGTCGACGGTGGCGGGCTCCATGTACTCGGTGCGGGAGCCATC
>CAYRPT010000302.1:0-5690 GCA_964425895.1 uncultured Solibacteraceae bacterium
GAGACCTTGAAGAAAGCCAGCACCGCCGCTCCCCCGCTCAGGATGCCGGCGAGATCCATCCCGGCGCCGTCCAACGCTTTGAGGGAGAAATGAGGGGCCTTTTCGCCGGGCTTCCGCATCCTTAGTTCCTAGTCTAACAGCTTGCCGAGTTGCCGGGCGGCGATCAAGACAGGGTCCCACACGGTCGCAAACGGCGGCGCGTAGCAGAGGTCGAGATGCTCGATCTGCTCGACCGTCATGCGCGCCGCCAGCGCCGTGGCGAGGACGTTCACCCGTCCAGCCACACCGCGCTCGCCGATCACCAGGCCGCCGAGGAGCCGGCCGCCCCGCCGCTCGGCGACCAGTTCGACGGTGACACGGGCGCCCCAGAAGTAGGGCGGGCGCTCCAAACCGTCGATGGCCGCCGATACCGCGTCGAATCCCTCGGCCTTCGCCTGGAGGGCCGTCAGGCCGGTGGCGCCGACGCCCAATCCGCAAACGCGGACGATGGACGTTCCCATGACGCCGGGAAACCGCTCGCGCCGGCCGGCCGCGTTGGCGCCGGCAATCCGTCCCATCTTGTTGGCGGTGGTCCCTAGCGGGATGTACGACGGCCGGCCGGTCACCCGGTGGATCACCTCGGCGCAGTCGCCGGCGGCGAACACGCCGTGGCAGTTGGTCTCGAGCAGCTCGTTCACCCGGATAGCGCCCGTCACTCCCAGCTCAATGCCGGCCTCCTGGGCCAGTTCCGCGTTGGGCCGGAAACCGGCGCTGACCACCACGACGTCGGCAGAGACGCCGTTCACCCGGTCGGGCTCGATGGCGCGGACCACCTCGGCGGTGCGCAACGCCACGCCGAACCGCTCCAGCCTCGCTCTGAGCGCCGTCACCAGCGTCGCGTCACGGCATCCGAGAAGGCTGTCATCGGCCTCGAACAGCGTGACGCGCAGCCCGTGGGCCCGCAGCGCCTCGACCATCTCCAGACCGACGTAGCCGGCGCCGATCACCGCCGCGCTTCGAGGCTTTCGCGCGACCAAGAAGGCGCGCAGACGCGCGGCGTCGTCGAGCGTTTGCAGCACGAATACGTGTGGCTGGTCGCCCCCCGCGATCCGCCGAACGTCCGGCCGCGCCCCGGTGGCGAGGATGAGCTTATCGTAGCCGACGCGCTCCCCGCCGGCGAGCGTGATCTGCCGCTGCGGGTGGCGGATGGCGGTTACCGGGGTGCTCGCGTGCACCGCGATGTTGCGCCGGCTGCGGAAATACTCCGGGGAGTAAACGGTCAAATCCTCGATCCGGCGGACGCGCCCCTCAACGTAGTACGGGAGCCCACAAGCCGAGTAGGAGATCGTTGGTCCCTTCTCGTAGACGGCGATTTCCAGGGAACGGTCCAGCCGCCGGGCCTGCGACGCGGCGCTTAGACCGGCCGCGTTTCCGCCGATGACCACCAGCCGCATCGGTCCCGCCTATCGTCCGCTCCGGTTCTGCACGAAGCTCAGGATGTCGAATCGCTTGATCTTGCGGCCGGGGAAGAAGCTGTTGACGGCGTCCTGCTCGTCATCGAACACCTCGAACACGGTGGTCAGCTTGGTGAGCACGAGCAGTTCGATCTGACGGCGGTTCAGGTTGAGCAACTTGAGCGTTCCGCCCGCCTTCTGGAGGCGGGTGAAGCAGATCACCAGCGAACCCAGGCCGGTCGAATCGATGTAGTCGACACCGGCCATGTTCAGCACGACCCGCCGGTGGTTGGCGGCAATCTCCTCGTCGATCAGATTGCGAAACGCCGCGACCTCCTCGCCCGCAGTGATGCGTCCCTCGAGATCGAGAAGCTGGATATCTTCTTTCTCACGCCGCGCGCTCGACAGTGCCATGATGCGGAGACCGTACCCAATTATAGCCAACGCCGCCCGGGGTTCCGTTCCCCGCCAGCCGGGGTGAACGCGCCGGCTGCGAACGGACGCCGCCCCGGAGGCCGGCCCGCCGCCCGCTCCCGATACAATGAAAAGAGCATGGAAATCGTTCTGGGTGTGCTCCTTCGCTGGCTTCACGTGGTGTCGGTGACGATTCTGCTGGGCGGCATTTTCTACGCCCGCTTCGCCGCGGGAGGCCTTGCCCCCCGGTTCCGTCCCTGGATGTGGAGTACGACCGCCGTACTCCTCGGCAGCGGTCTCTACAACCTGCTGACCAAGAGCAACCTGCCGCCCACCTACCACATGGTCTTCGGCATCAAGATGCTCCTGGTGCTCCACATCTTCGTCGTGGGCCTGCTGCTGACCGTCAAGCCCGGCGATGATCCAAAGACGCCGCGTTTGATGACCGGCGTCGTCTGGAGCGGTCTGGCGGTGCTGGCGCTTTCGGCCTACCTGCGCTGGATCTCCCTGTCATGACCGAAGGCTACGTGGCATTGCGGGAAGGGGCGGCACTGCTCGACCTGAGCGGCCGAGGCAAGATCCGGGTCACGGGCGCGGACCGCGTCCGCCTGCTGCACGCCATGACCACCAACCATGTCGAGCAGCTTCAACCCGGCCATGGCTGTTATGTTTTCTTCCTGAACGCCCAGGGCAGGATCCTCGCCGACGCCGAACTGTTCTGTTTCCCCGATCATTTTCTGCTGGATACGGAACCAGAGACGCGCGAGCTGCTGTTTGCCCACCTCGACCGCTACATCATCGCCGATGATGTCACGCTCGAAGACCGCACCGGCGAGACGGCAACCCTCGGGCTGGAGGGGCCGGCCGCGCGGGCGGCGCTGGACTCCCTCGGCGGCCCGGCGCCGGAAGGTCCGAGCGAAACAGCCGCATGGGGAGATTCGATCGTAGCCGGCGTCAACTCGACCGGCGCGGGCGGCTTCCGGCTTTTCCTGCCGGCGGCGGCGAAAACGGAGCTGATCGCGAAACTCTCCCGCGCGGGAGTGGCCGGCGCCACCTCCACCGACGCGCGGACGGTGCGCATCGAGAACGGCTTCCCGCGCTACGGTGAGGACCTCACTGCTGAGCACATCCCCCAGGAGACCCAGGTACTGCGGGCGATCCATTTCGGCAAGGGATGCTACCTGGGGCAGGAGATTGTGGAGCGGGTCCGCTCCCGGGGCCACGTCAACAAACTGCTGGTGCAGCTACGCGGGGGCGGCCAGAGGCCCCCGGCCACGCAGGCGGAGATTCTCGCCGAGGGGAAACCTGCCGGGGTGGTCACGTCGGCGGCCTTTTCGCCGGGGCGTGACGAAGTTGTCGCCCTGGGATACGTGCGGGAGGCATTCGCCCGGATAGGCCAGACCTTGGAAGCGGACGGTATGGAATTGACCGTCCGCGCGGTGAAACCCGCCTAGGCCCGCTACTCGTAGCCGATCAGGCCCATTTCGCGCAGCTTGTTCCAGATGCGGTTCGCGCTCTGCTCGGGCGTCTCGGCCTCGGAGTGAATCACCACTTCAGCATGTTCCGGCTCTTCGTAGGGGTCGGATACGCCGGTGAAATTCTGGATCTCGCCGGCGAGGGCCTTCCTGTACAGCCCCTTGACGTCGCGATCCGCCAGCACGTCGATGGGGCACGCCACGAACACCTCGACGAAGTTGCCGATCCGGTTTCTGACTTCACGGCGGATCTCGCGGTAGGGTGAGATCGCCGCGGCGATGGCGATGACGCCGTTGCGGGAAAGCAGATCGCAAACGAACCCGATGCGGCGGATGTTCGTGTCGCGGTCCTCTTTACTGAACCCCAGTCCTTTGGACAGGTTCGTCCGGACGACGTCACCGTCGAGAACCTCCACCTTCGCCCCGTTGGTGCGAAGGCGTTCCTCCAGGATTCTCGCCAGTGTCGTTTTGCCGGCCCCGGAGAGCCCGGTGAACCAGATTGTGAAGCCTTTGTGATACCCGTTGGGACTATATCCCCGAGCCGTCAAATCCGTAGCCATTCGTATTTTGGGAAACCTCTCCGATGAGAATGTCGAGCTTACGGCCAATTGTACCATCGGCGGCGAAATGCAGCCCGCACTCTTTCTGCATCTCGTCCTCCCACCACCAGCGTCCGGCGCGCTCGGGCTCGCCGTCGGCCACCACCCGCGTGCATGGGGCGCAGCCGATGCTGCGGAAGCCCCGGCTATAGAGCGGGTGGACGGGCACGCCGTGCTGGGCGATATACTGCTGGATCTCCTGGCGTGTCCAGTCGGCCAGCGGGCTGATTTTGATCACGCCGTTCTTGTCTTCCACCCTGCGGATCTCGTTGCGGTCCTCCGAGGTCAGACGCCGCAGGCCGACCGCGTACGCCTGAAACTGGCGCAGCTTGCGGTTGAGCGGGCGGACTTTGCGTACGTGGCAGCACAGCATCCGCAGCACCTGATCGTTCAGGAAAAGGTTGGCCCCGTGCAAGCGGACCATTGTCTGCACCTCGAGCGGATTCGGAAGCACGGTCTCGACGGCCAGACCGTACCGCGACCTCACCGTGTCCATCATGGCGTAGGTCTCCTCGGGGAGCCGGCCCGTGTCGAGCGTGATCACCCGGACACCGGACGAGATCTTGGCCGCCATGTCAATCATCACCATCCCCGACTTCTGAAAGCTGGTGGAGATGCAGAAGCGGCTTCCGAAGGTCCGGATGCCCCAGGCGAGCAGCTCTTCGGCCGACAGATGGTCGAGCTCGTCGAAATCGTACACAAATACCCCTAATCTCTATCTATAATGTACAGTTCAGGCCTATCCTTGTCAATGCCAATCCCTGATCCATCGTTGCCCGCCGCAAGGGACGCGGAGCTCCCCGGCCGTCCTGTTAGAATCAAAATAAGTTCTCCTACCAGTCAATGACCGACCGTGAAATCCGGCAGCAGGCGCTCGCCGACGCCCTGAGGTCTCGTATTGTCGTCCTCGACGGCGCCATGGGTACCGTGCTCCAACAGAAGGACCTCCATGCCGCCGATTTCGGAGGCCCCGCCCTCGAAGGCTGCAACGAGAACCTCGTGGCGACCCGGCCCGACGTCATCCTCGACGTCCACCGTGCCTATCTCGAAGCCGGCGCCGACATCATCGAGACCGATACCTTCGGCGGCGCCCCCATCGTCCTCGCCGAATACGGACTGGCCGAATGCGCCCTCGATTTGAACCGCCGCGGCGCACAACTTGCCCGTCAGGCTGCCGAGGAATACTCCCGGCCTGGACGCCCCCGCTTCGTCGCCGGTTCGATCGGACCCACCACCAAGTCCATCACCGTCACCGGCGGCGTCACGTTTGCCGGGTTGCGGGAGGCCTTCGCCGTCCAGGCGCGCGGCCTTGTCGAGGGCGGCGCCGACATCCTGCTCATCGAAACCTGCCAGGACACCCGCAATACCAAGGCTGCCCTGCTGGCCATCGCCGATCTCGCCCGGGAGCACGGTATCCGCATCCCGGTCATGGTCTCGTGCACGATCGAACCCATGGGCGCCATGCTCGCCGGCCAGACGGCCGACGCGTTCTGGGTCTCGGTCGCCCACGCCGGCATCCTCAGCATCGGGCTCAACTGCGCCACCGGTCCGGAGTTTATGACGGATCACATCCGCGCGCTCCACGAAATGGCGACGGTGTATCTCTCCTGCTATCCGAACGCCGGCCTCCCCAACGAGGAGGGGCGCTACGAGGAAACGCCCGACTCGCTCGCGCGCCAGCTCGACCGGTTCGCCTCCCACGGGTGGCTCAACATGGTGGGCGGCTGCTGCGGCACGACCCCGGATCACATCCGCGAGATCGCGCGGAT
>CAYRPT010000303.1:0-5689 GCA_964425895.1 uncultured Solibacteraceae bacterium
AATACGGTCTGCCCGAACATGGAAGAACTCAAGAATCTCATACGCGAGGTCCCGGATTTTCCGAAGGCCGGGATTCTCTTCTACGACATCACGACCCTGCTCAAGGACGCGCGGGGGCTGCGGCTGGTGACCGAAGCTCTCAGAGAAGCGGTTTCCGGACTCGAGTTTGACGTTGTGGCCGGCATCGAATCCCGCGGATTCATTTTCGGCCCGGTGCTTGCCCGGCAACTGGAGAAGGGCTTCGTACCGGTCCGCAAGCCAGGCAAGCTGCCGGCGGCCACGGAGAGGGTGGAATATCTCCTGGAGTATGGCGCCGACGCGCTCGAGATGCACAAGGACGCCGTAGGCCCCGGCATGCGGGTGCTGATCGTCGACGACCTGCTGGCTACCGGCGGCACGGCCGCCGCGGTGGCTCGGCTGGTGGAAAAGCTGGGCGGCGCCGTGGCCGGGATGGCTTTCGTCGTCGAGCTGGACTTCCTGCACGGCCGCGATAAGCTGGGCGGCTACGCCGTCCATTCGTTGCTGCACTACGACTCATGACAGGAGCGCTCCGGCGGGTTACGGTGGCGCCGCCGGCCAAGATCAACCTGAGTCTCCGGGTACTCGACCGGCGCGCCGATGGCTACCACGAGCTGCGAACTGTTTTTCAGACCATCTCGCTGGCGGACCGTCTGAGCATCGAGTTCCGCCCCGGAAGAGGGCAGCGGGTGGAGCTGGAATCGAGCCTCGATATCCCCGCGCAGGATAATTTGGTGGTGCGCGCCGCTCAGGCCGTGATGGCCGCCGCCGCGATCCGGGGCCACGTCCGCTTCCGGCTGGAAAAGCGCATCCCGGCCGGGGGCGGGCTCGGCGGCGGATCGAGCGATGCCGCCGCGGTGCTGGTGGCGCTGCCCGCGCTGGCAGGACGCCGGTTGGAACTCGATGTGCTGACCGGACTGGCCGCCGGCCTGGGAAGCGACGTCCCCTTCTTCCTGCTCGGGGGAACGGCGATGGGGCTCGGCCGAGGCACAGAGGTCTATCCGCTGCCGGATCTGCCCCGGCTGCCGGGCCTCCTGGTGCTGCCGGCGGTTTCGCTATCGACCGCGGAGGCCTACCGGGCGCTGGATGAATTGACGCCGCCGTCAGCGACTTGTCATACTAAAGGTTTCCATGTCCTGACGTGGTGCATGGGGCACGGACTCACCCCGGACAACTGGTCCAGGCTCGGGGCAAACGACTTCGAGCCCTATGCATTCGAGCGGTATCCGGAGCTGGGCCGTATCGTGCGCCGGCTGCGGCGGTGTGGCGCCTCGCCGGCGATGATGAGCGGCAGCGGATCGTCGCTCTTTGGTCTCTTCCGCAACCGAGAGGATGCGGAGCGGGCACGCGCCAGCTTCCGCGGCCTGCGGTGTGAATCGTTTTACCTGGTGAGCCGGGGCCGCTACCGCAAGGCGTGGTGGCAGAGCCTCATGGGGCACCTCCAAGGTGGTGAGGAATGGCCGCCCCGAAGCCGGTACGTCCGATGACGTTTGACCATTTCAAGATCTTTTCGGGGAATGCGAACCCCGCTCTGGCGCACGAGATCTGCGGTGTGCTCGGGTGCGAACTCGGCGAGTGCGC
Organism: uncultured Solibacteraceae bacterium; assembly: GCA_964425895.1. Classification (GTDB taxonomy): domain Bacteria; phylum Acidobacteriota; class Terriglobia; order Bryobacterales; family Bryobacteraceae; genus CAYRPT01. The sequence continues at coordinate 1,600 of CAYRPT010000303.1, forward strand.
CATCCGGCGCTTCTCGGACGGTGAAATCCACCTCCAGATTATGGAGAACGTTCGCGGGTGCGACGTTTTCGCCGTTCAGCCGACCTGCTCGCCGGTGGACAGCCACCTGATGGAGCTCCTGCTGATGATCGACGCGCTCAAGCGGGCCTCGGCTGACCGGATCACTGCGGTGATCCCCTATTACGGCTACGCCCGGCAGGACCGCAAAGACCGGCCGCGGGTGCCGATCTCGGCCAAGCTGGTGGCTGCTTTGCTCCAGCGCGCCGGCGCCGACCGAATCCTCTGCCTCGACCTTCACGCCGCCCAGATTCAAGGGTTTTTCGATATTCCGGTGGACCACCTCTTCGCGACACCGGTCGTCATGGAGTTCTTCGCCGGGCGCAGCGGCGAGCTGGTGGTGGTTTCGCCGGACGCGGGCGGCGTGGAGCGGGCGCGGGCGCTGGCCAAGCGCCTGAAGGCGCCGCTGGCCATCATTGACAAGCGGCGCTCCGATGTGAACGTGGCCGAGGTGATGCACGTCATCGGCGATGTGGAGGGCAAGGACTGCCTGGTGGTGGACGATTTGATCGACACGGCGGGCACGCTGGTTCAGGGCGTCGAGGCGCTCCACAAGTATGGCGCGCGCAGCGTCTCGGCTTTCGCCACGCACCCGGTGCTCTCGGGCCCGGCGGTGGAAAGGGTCTGTCGTTCCAAAGTGAATGAGGTGGTGGTGACCAACTCGATTCCCCTGCGGGAGGACGCCCACCGGTGCGGGCGTTTCCGGGTCTTGAACGTCGGCCCGCTGCTTGCCCAGGCGATTCACTCGATCCACACGGAGGATTCCGTTAGCAAGCTGTTCGTTTAGGAATACGGCGGAGCGCGGCGGTGGGCGGCGTTCCCTTAAGGAGTAGGCATGAAGAAGGACATCACGATCGTCGCCGAGCCGCGCAGCGACCGGGGGAAGAATGAAGCCCGGCGCCTGCGCGCGGCCGGCCGGATTCCGGGCATTGTGTATGGCGCGGCGGAGGAAGCGGTAGCGATTACGGTCGATCCGCGGGAGATCGACGGAATCCTGTTCAGCGACACGGGTCATAACACGATCTTCAATATCGAAGTGACCGGACGGGGCGCCGTCCCCGCGATGATTGTCGACTGGCAGCACGACCCCATCAAGGATTCGCTGCTGCACGTCGACCTGAAAAGGATCGACCTGAGCCGCAAGATCACCGTCAAGGTTCCCGTCCATCCGGAGGGCGAACCACGCGGCGTGAAGCAGCAGGGCGGGCTTTTTGAGGTTGTTCACCGCGAAGTGGAAGTCGAGTGCCTGCCCGCGGACATCCCGGCTTCCATCGCGATCGATGTTACGCCTTTGATGATCGGCCAGAATCTTCGGGCGAGCGACCTTCCTGTCGGCGAGGGGATCACCCTCAAGAGCAGCAGCGACCTGGTGATCTGTCACGTGGTGGCGTTGCGGGCGGTGGCCGAGACTCCGGCCGAGGCGCCGGCGGCGGCGCCGGAGGCCGCGGAGGCTAAGTCTGCGGAAAAGGAGAAGGAGAAGGAGAAGAAGAAGGAGTAGCGGTTGTCCTGGACCCGGCTTTTTCGCCGCGGGGCGCCGGACGAGCGATTCCAGTCGGGGAAACCGGCGGCGCCGCCGCAGATCGTGGTCGGGCTCGGAAACCCGGGGGCCGAATACGCGGAGACGCCGCACAACCTTGGTTTCCTGGTGGTGGACCGCCTGGCGGAGCGCCACTCGATCCGGGTGACGCGGAAAGAATGCCAGGCAGTGGTGGGACATGGAGCAATCGGCGGGCATCCGGTCATTCTGGCGAAGCCGCAGACCTATATGAATTTGAGCGGCGGGGCGGTCCGGTCCCTCATGGACCGGTACGAAGCGGGGGCGGCCGATCTGATCGTCGTGTACGACGAGCTGAACCTGCCGTGGACGGCCTTGCGGGTACGGCTGAAGGGGTCGGCCGGGGGCCACAACGGCGTCGAGTCCGTGATTCGCGCCGCCGGGACGATGGCGTTTCGCCGGGTGCGGCTGGGGATTCACCCTGGTCATCCGGTGGCGGACAGTGCCAAGTTTGTGCTCGCGCCGTTTCGGCGCGGGCAGCGGAAGGAATTGGACGAGCTGCTGGACTACGCGTGCCAGGCGGTCGAGTCCATCATCAAGGAAGGCGCCGAAAAGGCCATGACGAGGTTCAATCGTCGCGCCTTCGGATCAGGTGAGAAGGAAGAATGAGAATTTACGAAGAGATGTTCATTCTCGATCCCGCCGCCGCGGAGGAGCAGGTGGACTCCGTGGTCGCCCAGATCGAGGAAGTGGTGAAGGAGTCCGGCGGTAGCGTCGACAAAGTGGAGCGCTGGGGGCTCCGCCGGTTGGCGTACCGCGTGCAGCGGCGCGAAGAGGGCTTTTACGTCCTGGTGCAGTTCTCGGCCGGCTCGCGGGCCGTGCGGGAGATCGAGCGACGCCTTCGTGTCGATGAGCGCGTGTTGAAGTTCCTCACCGTGCGCATCGACGAGAAGATGAAGTGGCTGGAGAAGCGCAAGAAGGTGCGAGAGAAGCGGGCGGCCAAGCGGCCGCAGATGTCCGCCCCGGCGCCCGCGGCGCCGGCGGAAGCGGTTGTCCGTCCTGGGACTCCGCTGCGTGAAGATGAGACGGAAGGAGAGGACTAGTCATGGCCGAATCCAAAGGCGGGCGACCCATCAGTGCGTCGCAGCGGCCGACCGGCGGCGACAAGGCGATGGTAGGCCGCAAGCAGTACTTCCGGAGAAAGAAAGTATGCCGATTCTGCGTCGAACGGATCGATGACATCGACTACAAGGATCTCCGGATGATCTCGTCCTACATCTCCGAGCGCGGCAAGATTGTGCCGCGCCGGATCTCGGGCGTGTGCGCCCCGCACCAGCGCCGGCTCACCGCAGCCATCAAGCGGGCGCGGAACATCGCCCTGCTGCCGTTCGCCGCCGAGGTCTGATGGCTTCAGGCGGCAGCGGAGGAAGCCTAGGGGAAGAAGCGTCATGGAAGTCATTCTCAGGGAAGATGTGGAGAAGTTGGGCCGGCAGGGCCAGGTGGTGAAGGTGGCGGATGGCTACGCCCGCAACTATTTGCTGCCGAAACGCCTCGCCGTGCCGGCGACGGCGGCGAACCTCAAGATCATCGAGCAGGAGCGCCAGGCCTATCTGCGGCGCGAAGCCAGCGCCATTGACGAGGCACGGGAGCTGGCGAAGATGATGGCCAACCTCAGGGTCACGATCGCGCACAAAGCCGGGGAGCAGGATCAGCTCTTCGGGTCGGTGACGGCGCGCAACATCTCGGATGCGCTGGCGAAGATGAACTTCAACGTGGAGCATCGCAAGATCGCCCTGGACGCTCCCATCAAGCAATTGGGAGAATACAGGGTGCGCCTCAAGCTCCATCGGGAAGTGCCGGTCGAGATTGTGGTCGCGGTGACGCCGGAAGGTGTCTCCGAAGAACCCAAACCGGAGGCGCAGCCCGCGGCGGCCGGGGGCCCGGCGGAAGGCGGCGGGGCGGAGGTCGGCGGATAGCCAAGCAAGGAGAGCCCGGCGATGGGTCACTTCGATTTGACGGGTCAGACGGCGGTAGTGACGGGAGCCGCCGCGGGAATCGGCGAAGCGATCGCCCGGAGGCTTGCCAGCGCCGGCGCCATGGTTGGGGTGGCCGACATTGACGTGGCCGGGGCCACGGCCGTGGCCGATTCCATCGCCGCGGAATACGAAGGACGGGCCTTCGCCGTCTCGCTCGATGTGACTTCCGCGGAGTCGGTCCGCCAGGCCGTCGCCGAGGTCCTCGGCAAGAGGGGCCGGATCGACGTCTGGGTGAACAACGCCGGCGTGGCCGGGAAAGCCGCTCCCGTGTGGGAACAGAGCGACGAGGATTGGGACCGGGTGCTGCGGGTCAATCTCACGGGCGTTTTCTATTGCTGCCGCGCGGTCCTCCCGTCGATGAGGGAGCGCCGGTATGGCCGCATCGTCAACATCGCCTCGGTAGCGGGTAAGGAAGGCAACCCGAACATGGTCGCCTATTCGGCCAGCAAGGCCGCCGTGATTGCCCTGACCAAGTCGGTGGCCAAGGAAGTCGCCCAGGAGG
>CAYRPT010000304.1:0-1044 GCA_964425895.1 uncultured Solibacteraceae bacterium
GGACACCACGGCCGCTCTTCCGGCGGATTTGGCGGTTACGATTCGTTTGGCGGGTTCGGCGGTTTCGGGGGCGGCAGCTCAGGCGGCGGCGGTGCTTCCTCGAGCTGGTAGGCCCGTTCCGGACGGCGAGGAAAGCGGAGATCGATGCAAAGAATTCTGGACGAACTCACGGGAAGGCTTCGGAAGGTCTATGGGGACGATCTTGTCTCCCTGGTCCTGTACGGCTCGGCCGCCGTCGGCGACCACGCCGGCCGTTTCTCCGATATCAACATCCTGAGCGTGCTCCGGCAGGTGACCCCCCGCGAGCTCGAGGCGGTGGAGCCCGTGTTCCGCTGGTGGCGCGAGAAGGAAAACCCGGCGCCTCTTCTGCTGAGCTTCGACGAGGTTCGCACCTCCACCGATTGCTTCCCCATGGAGTTTCACGACATCAAAGAGCGCCACCGCATCCTCTACGGGGAGGACGTCGTAGCGGGATTGGAGATCGACGATTCGTTCTATCGCGCGCAGGTGGAGTATCAGCTCCGAGCCATGGTTCTCCGGCTCCGCCAGAAGGGCGCCGGCGTGTTGCAGGACCGCGATCTCCTGGTCCGGCTCCTGGCGGATTCGGTCTCCACCTTCTGCGTGCTCACCCGGCACGCCCTGCGACTGTGCGGCTTTGAGGCGCCGTTCCCGAAGCGGGACATCGTTGGCCAGGCTAGTACTTCGTTCGGCTTGGATGCCTCGGGTTTCCTCTCGCTGCTGGACTTCCGGGATGGGAAAATAAAGGCGAGGGAGCTTAAACCGCGCGCCTGCTATGAGCAGTATCTGAGCCAGGTTCAGATTGTGGTTGACGCCGTCGACCGCCTCGACAAATAGCCTCAGGGAGGATTCCGCATGAAGATCTTCGCCATTATCCTGGGCGTTTTGCTGGTGCTCGCTCTCGTATTCGGGGGCCGCGCCATCACCATCCGCAACGATCTCGCCACGCAGCAGGAGGCCATCAAGGGCGCCTGGGCGCAGGTCGACGTGGCGCTTCAACGCCGCGCGGACCTCATTCCGAATCTC
>CAYRPT010000304.1:1054-5665 GCA_964425895.1 uncultured Solibacteraceae bacterium
GCGCAGGAGAAATCCCTGATCGCCTCCGTCACCGAGGCGCGTGCGGCGCTGGTCGGCGCCCGTACGCCGCGTGAAGCCATCGATGCCAACCAGGCGCTCGATTCGGCTCTGGCGCGGCTGCTGGTGGTGGTCGAGAACTACCCCCAGCTCAAGTCGAGCGAGAACTTCCTCCGGCTCCAGGACGAGTTGGCCGGAACGGAGAACCGGATCGCCGTGGAGCGCCGCAAGTACAACGAAACGGTCCAGCGCTACAACACGACCATCGCCCTGTTTCCGAACAACCTGGTGGCGTCTCTGTTCGGCTACGCCCGCGACGACGCGTACTTCCAAACCGCCCCCGCGGCCCGCGAAGCCCCGCAAGTGCAGTTCTGATGCCGCGGACCAATTCCGGGCGGAACGGCTGCCGGACCACGCCCGCCCTCCAGCCGCGGGAAAGATCTGCGCTGCGATAGGCGAACTCCGCGCCAGGGCGCAGCCGCACCGCCGGCAACTGTCCTCGCCCTTCTGAGCTCCGCGGAGCCTTCTCGATTCTGTCGTGGAGTGTCCCCGGTTTTCCGCGGGATGCGGAACAACCAAACACCGGACGGCCACTTTCCTGGTGTCGCGCGGGCGGTCTACCTTCGCCCTGTACTTGCGGGGGGAGTACGTCTGACCTGGTGAGCTACCATGATAAATATGCGTGTTGGGACGGCGGGGATGGTGTTTCTTTTCTTGGCGGCGGGTGCGGTAGGGGCCGAGACGCCTGCGAAATCAGCGTTCGACAAGGCGACGCTCGAGGCTTTTATACGGCACCTGCTGATCTGGGGCCCCCAGATCAAGGTTCAGGTGTCCGATCCGGAGCCGGCGGACCTCGATGGCTTCCGGTTGGTGACGGTGAAGGGGACGGCCGGGGCGGCGTCCCAGGAACACACCTTCTACATCTCGGCTGACGGGCAGAAGATCGTGCGCGCCCAGGTATTCGATGTCAAGGACAACCCGTTCCGGAAGGATTTCGAGCGGATCACGACGATGCACCAGCCCAGCCTCGGGACCCCCGGGGCGCCCGTGCGTATGGTCCTGTTTACGGATTTCCAGTGCCCGTTCTGCGCCAAGGAAAGCGAAATGCTGCGCAAGAACCTGATTCAGGCGTATCCCAACGAGGTGCGGCTCTACTTCAAGGATTTCCCCCTGGATTCGATCCATCCGTGGTCGCGGATCGCATCGATCGCGGGGCGTTGCGTCTACGCCCAATCGGAAGAGGCCTTCTGGAAGTATCATGACTGGGTTTTTGGCCACCAGAACGAGCTGACGAAGGATAACGTCGCCGCCAAGGCGATCGAGGTCGCCGGTGCGCTGCCGGGGATGGATGTATTGAGGCTCAAGCAGTGCGTCGAAGGGCGTGAAACGGAAGTCGAGGTGAATGATTCGATCGCGGAGGCCCAGGCGCTCGGCCTGAATGGCACCCCGACACTGTTCGTCAATGGCCGCCGGATTCCGTCACAAATCGCGTGGCCGAACCTGAAACAGGTGATCGACTTCGAGCTGAACTACCAGCAGACCGCGCAAAACGCGGGCGACGTGGACTGCTGCGCGGTGAAGCTGCCGTCGCCCCTGGACCGGTAGGAGCAGGGTTGGTGTACCGATTTGGCCGGATACTGCTGCTTGGCGCTGCCCTCGGGCTCGGTCCAGCCGCTTGGAGCCAGCCTGGAATTGACCCGGTTCGCTTTCTGGAACACGTCAAGTACCTGGCTTCGGAGGAAATGCGCGGACGCGGCGCCGGGACGCCGGAGCTTGAGGCGGCGGCCGACTACCTGGCCGGCGAGTTCCGCCGCCTCGGCTTGCAGGCTCCCGGCGGGGACTTCTTCCAGAAGCTGGCCGTCAGTTTCAATAGCCGGCTCGGCGACGACAGCCGGGTGGCCGTTCGCCTCGATGGACAACAGCGGCCCCTGCGGCTCCGTAGCGATTATCTTCCGCTGAGCTTCTCGGGGCGTGGGAGGGCGACAGGAAATGCCGTCTTCGCCGGATACGGCATCACCGCGCCCGAGTATGGCTACGACGACTATGCCGGGATCAACGCCCGGGGCAAGATCGTCATCCTGCTCCGCCACGAGCCGCAGGAGTTCGAGCAGGAAAGCGCCTTTGCCGGCAAGATCTACACCGAGCACGCGCAGCTCTTCAGCAAGTTGGTGAATGCCCGGGCGCGAGGGGCGCGGGGCGTGATCCTGGTGAACGACACCGCGCAGCACGGTGGCGATGCCGGTGAGTTGACGGAGTTCTCGCCCCATGCCGGGCCGGAGCCGGCCGGTGTTCCGTGCGTGCACGTTCATGCGGACGTGGTGCGGGAGTGGTTTCAGCGCGCCGGCCGCGATTTCGTGGAAGTCCAGGAGCAGATGAATCGCGCGATGAAGCCGGGAAGCTTCACCTTACCGGGATCGATCGAGCTCTCGCTGAAAGTGGACGTTCGCACGGAGAGCCGGACGGTGCGCAACGTGGCTGCCTACCTGCCTGGAGAGACCAGCGAATACGTCATCGTGGGGGCGCATTACGACCACATCGGCCAGGGAGAACAGTTTTCCATGGCCTCGTCCGGGAGCCGGACAACGCATCCCGGCGCGGACGACAACGCCTCCGGGACGGCCGGGCTTCTGGAACTCGCCCGTCTCTTCACCGGGCGGCCCAGGCCCCGCCGCGGGATTCTGTTCCTGGCTTTCACGGCCGAAGAATTGGGGTTGCTCGGCTCCGGTTACTACATCCGGCATCCGATGCTGCCGCTGGACTCGGCGGTGGCCATGGTCAACATGGACATGATCGGCCGCGTGCGCGACTGCAAGGTGTACGTCGGGGGAGCGCCCGCCGGATCCGATCTGCGCCAAGTCCTCACCAGAAGGCTGGCTGATGCCGACCTTGACCTGGACTTTTCCGAGACGATCGGATACGGCTCGAGCGATCACACAGCGTTCACGGCCCGCCAGATCCCGGCGCTGTTCTTCTTTTCGGGACTGCATGGCGACTATCACCGCCCGAGTGACACCTGGGACAAGGTGACCGCCCAAGAAACAGCCCGGCTGCTTGAGTATGTGGCGGCGGTGGTTTGGGATCTGGCCGGTTCCGGGTGAAACGCGGCTGGGGCGAGGCCCCCCTGCCATGGCTACGGGTCGCAGCCGCTTTCGGGGAGTTCTCACTGTCCGGCGGGCCCGGCCACCATTTGCGTGGGCAGGCGGCGGACACACGCAGCGAGCTCTGCCGCTGGCCCGACCGGTAGAGTCGCTCGATGACCAGCGCCAGGCAGTTTCAACCTGGCCTGAAACTGCCTCAATGTGCGGACATCATCCGGATGAACACCACCATCCCCAAGCGGCCCGATGTTGACCAGCAGATTGGCCTGGAGCTCCCTCGAACGCTGGTACTTTGACAGCAGCCATTCGACGTCGCGGTGGGGAACGCCGGCCACGTAGCCCCAACCCTCATTCAGCGGAACGCAGAGTTCGACTGGTTTCGCCGCGCGCGCAGGCAATCGGGCGAGTTGAGGCTCTTCCGGCGCCAGGAAGTCCTCAGTCCCCATTGCGCCGAACTTGTACGACAGGATGGCCTGCTCCTGCAGCCTGTGAATCTGCTCGTAAAGCTCCGGAAGCCGGAACTGCTCCTTAGGTCCACTCAGCGGCACGGCCACCCCATCCAGCCAGATGCCGGCAACCGGGCCATACCTGGTCAGCAGTTCCGTAATTTGGGCGGAGACATAGTTGACGTAATGGCGGAGATCGTACTCCGCGCCGTACGCATAGGTTGGTTCGGGAGGATCATACGGAACTTCAGTGATCCTGGTCGGGAAAGTAGCACTGCGCGGCCCGTGGGCATGATGCCAGTCGAAACCATGTTCGTAGAACATGAAGAGGCCCAGTCCGCGCTTCTCGCACGCGGCCACCATTTCGCCCACGAGGTCACGACGCGCCGCGGATCTCACGCTGTTGAACGGGGTCTGCTTTGTGTCCCAAAGACAGAACCCATCGCAGTGCTTCGTGACCAGGTTCACGTATCTCATTCCGGCTTCAAGTGCCAGATCGGCAATTGCGTCGGCGTCGAATCGGGCGGCAGTGAACCGCGAAGCCAGCTTCTCGTATTCACGGACAGGGACTCGCTTCTGAAACTGGTGAAAGGGATGGACCCCGTCTAGCGAGTAGAGGCCGTAATGGATGAAGAGGCCAAGCCTTGCCTCGCGAAACCAATCCAGTGTCGCGGCTCGTGGATTCGCTTGATACGTCTTCTCCCGGCCTTGGAGAAAACGCGGCGGCGTTCGCGAGATTGGCGCAACCGCGCCTCCTGCAAGGAGCGAACGCCGCGTCACCACGAGTCCCTGGGACGGACTATCGGCCTGGAAGGAGGCCATCAGAGATGAGGAAAAGGGAAGAGCAAGAAGCGTGCGGCGTTGCATGGCATCCATCCTGATGAGCGCTTAAACGTATAGATCGAGACAATACTGAGCTTAGAGACGCTATTTTGAGCGCCCAAAACGAAGCTACCATATCCCAGAGGAATTCTCGTGTCAAGGCGCTTTTCTTGGCTTGTGCCCTAAACTAAGACCCCGTGGTAGAAGTCTCGAAGTCGATCCGACCGAACGGCAAATCAAGAGCTTAC
>CAYRPT010000305.1:0-5642 GCA_964425895.1 uncultured Solibacteraceae bacterium
CCTCGAGGCTCGGATGCGGCCGCGGGATCACGTGCACGGCGATCAGCTCTCCGACGCGCCGCGCGGCGGCCGCGCCGGCGTCGGTAGCGGCCCGGACGGCGGCCACATCGCCGCGAACCAGCGCGGTGACGTAACCCGACCCGATCTTCTGCCAACCGACGAGCGTGACGTTGGCCGCCTTCACCATCGCGTCGCTGGCCTCGATCAGGGCCACCAGGCCGCGGGTTTCAACCATTCCTAAAGCTTCGCCCATTCATCCTCCAACTCAAGGATATCGTTACACGATGCCTCGCGCCCGAAGAGCCTCGTTGACGAGGCCGATTAACTCGTCGCGAGTCACTTCAAACCTCTCCGGACCCGACGGCCGAAGATCCTCGGCGGCCACCGGGCACCCGGGTTCGCCCGCGTTCCGGGCCTTGACGCCGTAGCGGGTGCGGGAATCGAGCAGCTTGTCTACCTCGCTGCGGGGAAGAACGGTGGGCCCGCCCAGCAATTCAGCCACCAAGGCGATGCGGGCAAAGTGCTCCACCGTCTCCATCTTGAAAAACGCCTTGTAGAGATCGGGACCGTAGCAGACGGCGCCGTGGTTGGCCATCATGATCGCATCGTATTTCGGGATCAGGGGAAGCATCGGCTCGGTCAGCGCCGGTGTCCCCGGCAACCCATAGCCGGCCATCGGAACGCACCCCAGACCGATAACCACCTCGGGAAGCAAGGCGGCGTTGAGCTCGCGTCCGGCCGTAGCGAATCCGGTGGCGACCGGAGGATGCGCATGCACCACGGCGTTAATGTCGGGGCGGAGTTCGTACACCGTCAGGTGCATCGCAACCTCGGAGGTGCGTTCCAGACGACCCTGGAGCTTGTTGCCCTTCATGTCGCAGATCAGCAGGTCATCGGGATGCATCATTCCCTTGCTGACGCCCGTCGGTGTCGCCAGGATCCGCTCCGGATCCAGTCGCGCGGTGATGTTGCCGTCGTTCGCCGCCACCCAGCCTTTTTGGTAGACCAGGCGACCGATCTCGACAATATCCTGGCGCAATTCTCGTTCGGTCTTGGCCATCCGAATCCCCGATTGTAGCAGAGCGGCTTACTTGCCGTATTGAAGCACCGTGACCCGCTCGAGCGTCACCAGGCCGCTCGCCAGCATCTCCTCCGTGGCGCCGAGGAACTCCTGGATCTTCGCCTCGCTGTCGACGATTTCGATCACCACGGGCAGATCTTCGGAGAGGCGCAGCACCTTGGCCGTGTGAAGCCGGCTCGAGTGGCCGAAGCCGATGGGGCCGCGCAGCACGGTGGCGCCCGCCAGGTGCATTTCGCGCGCCTTGAGGACAATCGCCTCGTAGAGCGGGTGGCCGCGAAAACGGTCGCTTTCGCCGAGAAAGATCCTCAGCAGGAACGCATCGCGCGGAATGGTCATCAACTACCTCCGATTCCACAGGGTCGTCGCGGCATAACCACACCAGACCGCGACCAGGCAAAGAACCAGGTTGCCGGCGATATTCAAGCCCGCGCGCCAGTACTCTCCACTTCGTGTCAGGTTGAACGTTTCCAGGCTGAATGTGGAGAAGGTGGTGAATCCGCCACAGAGGCCAATCATCACGAAGGCCCGCATCGCGGCGGGAACGAAAAATCTTCCATCCGGCGCCGTGAGGGCCGCGACGAACCCCAGGACCGCGGATCCGGTGGCGTTGATCAGCAGAGTTCCCCACGGGAAGTTATCGCCCAAGAGACGCGCGGCCAGGCCGGCGGACCAGAAGCGGGCTATCCCTCCCAAAGCAGCGCCGATGGCGACGGCCGCGTACAGAGACCACGAGTAAGAGCTCATGCCGCGAAGAGGCCGGAAGTGGAGATTGTACAATAAGGTGTCAGTGGACAAGCGCCGCATGTGCCCGAACTGCCGGGCCTTCATCTCTACGAGCGACAAAGTGTGCCCTTATTGCGGAGCCAAGCTCGGGCCGCGCGTAGTCGACCTCCGAAATCCAGCCGACGCGTTGGGCGGACTGATCCCGGCCGCCCGCTTCACCACCGTGATGATCCTGCTCGTTAACTTCGGGCTCTACCTCGTAACGACGATCTCCAGCATGAAAGCTGGAAACCAGAGCGCGTTCCTGGGGATCGACGGTCAGACGCTCGTGCTCTTCGGCGCCAAGTTCACACCGCGCATCCTGTTGCTGGGCGAATGGTGGCGCCTGGTGACCGCGGGGTTCTTACACGGCGGCTTGTTCCACATCCTGATGAACTCCTGGGTGCTGTTCGATCTGGGAACCACCGTGGAGCAGTTCTACGGCACGCGGCGGATGCTCACGATCTACTTCGTCTCCACGATCACCGGCTTCCTGCTCAGCGCGTACTGGAGTCCGGCGGGAATCAGCGTCGGCGCTTCGGCTCCGTTGTTCGGTCTCATCGGCGCGATGATCGCGCTCGGTGTGCGTGACCGCACTTCACTAGGGGCGGCGATTAAGGGGATGTTCGTGCGCTGGGCAATCTACGGACTTGTCTTCGGGTTGCTTTTCCCGATGATCGACAACGCAGCGCATATCGGCGGGCTGGCGGGCGGCTTCGTTATCGGCTATCTGGCCGGGACGCCGCTCCTGGTCGAGGACGGCCGGGAGCGGATGTGGAAGTGGGCGGCCTATGCGAGCGTGGCGTTAACCCTGGTCTGTTTCGCGCTCATGTTGGCGGCCTTCAAGGACCTGACCGGCGGCGCGCCGGCGTGACTTGGATGACCGCCGGAAACACGCCCTCCCCCCGCCGGATCCTGCTGGACGTGGATCCCGGCATCGACGATGCGCTGGCGATCCTGTTCGCCCTACGGTCGCCGGAGATCCGGGTGGAGGCCATCACGACCGTGGCCGGTAACGTCCCGGTGGAGAAGACCACCGAGAACGCGCTGAAGATCCTCGAGTTCGCCGGGCGGCGGGATATCCCCGTGGCGCGCGGCGCGGCGGCCCCCCTTCGGAAGCGGTTGGAGTTAGCCGACTTCGTGCATGGCGCGGACGGACTCGGAGGGTTGCGCCTGCCGGAGCCCGTGACGCGGCCGGACAGGCGGCCCGCTGCCGAGTTGATCGCGGAGACTGTGCTCGCGCATCCGGGCCGGATCACGGTGGTGGCCGTGGGTCCACTCACGAATCTGGCCACCAGTCTCGCGCTCGCTCCGGATGTGCAGTGGCAGATGCGCGATTTGATCGTGATGGGCGGCGCCTACACCGGCGGCAACGCCACTTCCGCGGCGGAGTTCAACATCTACACGGACGCCGAGGCTGCGGCCGCGGTGTTCGCCTCGGGTATTCAGGTGACGCTGCTGACCCTGGAGGCCACCCGCCAGGCCGCGCTGCGCCGCAGCCACGTCACGCGGCTGAAGCGGGTCGGCACGCCGGTCGCGGCCGCGGTGGCCTCCATGGCCGAACACTACATTGAGTCCGCGGAGGCCCGCGGCTATGACAGTGCCGCCCTGCACGACCCGCTGGCGGTGGGGCTGGCCGTCGACCCGAGCCTTGCGAAGCAGAGCCTCAGCGCACGGGTTGACGTCGAGACGAAGGGCGAGTTGACCTACGGGCAGACCGTCATCAACTGGGGCCTGGTGCGGCGGCCGCGGATCCCCGAGGGTGACCATGACCGGATCGGCGCGCCGGAACCCGTGGCGCCCAACGCTCTGGTACCCGTCGAGATTGACGGCGAGCGGTTTGTCGAGCTTTTCCTGGAGCGGATGGGCGCCGGCCGGAAGGACGGCTGAGTGCGCCCGCCAGTCCGCGGTTGAGCAGGGACCGAGATCCAGAATCTATCAAGGAACCTTTCCGCCCCGGCTTCGTAATGCATAAGCGGGAGGCCGAGGGTCAGGTTTCTGGCCGCCGGCGTGGAGAGCCGGTTCGGCAGCACCGCGATGAACCGGTCGGGCATGACCTGGAGACAGATCTTCATCGAAGCCTTCGCCGCCATGCGGTTTCACCGGCGGCGGACCGCCATCACCACAATCAGTCTGGCCTGGGGCGTCACGTGTTTTCTGGTCCTGATGTCCTATGGGGACGGTTTTCAGGTGACGCTGACGCGCGCCTTCCGCGCCGTGGGGCAGGACCTGGTTCTTACCTGGCCGGGGCAGACCAGCCAGCAGGCGGGCGGCTTGCGCGCGGGCCGGAGGATCCGGCTCCGCTACTCCGATGCGGAGACGCTGAAGGAATCGGTGCCGCAGATCGCCTATCTTTCGCCGGAAATCATGGTGCAGAGGGTGAAGATCGTGCGCGGCACGCGAGAGAAAGAGACAACCATTCGGACGGTCTGGCCGGAATACGGCATCATCCGCAACATGAAGGTGGCGGCGGGCCGCTGGATCTCGCCCGAGGATGAGCGTGACCACCAGCGGGTGGTCGTGCTGGGCGCCGGCGTCGCGAGAGAAGTGTTTCAAGGGCTGCCGCCGGTGGGCGAGGAGATCAGCCTCAACGGAGTCCGCTTCACCGTGGCCGGCGTGCTTCAGACGAAGCTGCAAATCGCCAACTATAACCGCCGCGACAACGATTGCGTCTTCCTGCCATATTCCACCGCGCGGTTGTTCGTCGACTGGCAGTATCCGCACAGGTTCGTGTGGAGGGCTGCCAGCCCGGCGCTGCAAGACAAGGCCGTCCGGGCCGTCCGGGCGAAACTGGGCGAATTGCATCGGTTTCCGCCGACCGACGAGAAGGCCGTCGAAATCCTCGCGTTCAACCAGTTCAACCACATCATTGACGGGATGAACCTGGCGGTGAAATTGCTGCTCGGGTTCGTCGGCGCACTGACGTTGGGTATCGGCGGCGTCGGACTGGCCAACATCATGCTGGCGTCGGTGCTCGACCGCACCCGCGAGGTCGGCATGCTGAAGGCGCTGGGCGCGCGCCGCGGGACGATTCTCAAGCAGTTTCTCCTCGAGGCCTCCGTCATCGTTCTGGCGGGCGGCGCGCTCGGCGTCGCGTTCGGGTGTCTGGTTATCTGGGCGATCGGCTCGATGCCCTTGCTCGGCCCCATTCAGGAACATACCGGCGACCAGGGTGACATCCGGCTCCAGGTTTCGCTCTCCGCGATCTTGATCTCCACCGGCGTCCTCGTGGTGGTGGGCCTGATCGCCGGAATGGTTCCCGCGATCCGAGCCGCGCGGCTGGATCCGATTGAATCGCTGCGCTACGAGTAGGCCGGCGCGGGCGTCTCGTCATTGCTCCGGAGAGTGTGGAGCAACCTCCCTTCGGCCCCCGCGGTGGAATAATTAAGGACGCCATGCTCACCCGACGTCAACTCATCTTTTCCGCCACCGCCGCGGGCGCGTGCTCGCGGCGTCCTTCCCTCACGCCACGCGAGCGCGTCGACCGGGCCCTGACCGGCAAGGAGCCGGACCGGCAGCCGTTCACCTTCTGGTATCACTTCCTGGATGAAGAACAGCCGGGAGAGAAACACGCGGAGCTGACCCTCTCGTTCCACCGGCGGCTCGGGACCGACGTCGTGAAGGTCATGAGCGACTACCCGTACCCGAAGCCTCTGGGCGCCTGGCATGAGCTCGACGTCCTTGACAACCCGTTTCCCGAACAGATCAAGGCGCTCGAAATCATTCAGCGCGAGTTGGCCGGCAGTGCCCACTTCATCGAGACAATCTTCAATCCGTGGAATGTCGCCGAGAAACTGTC